>CAZYHO010000191.1:0-8655 GCA_964647495.1 uncultured Akkermansia sp.
CAGGCATTCGCGCTTTCCGTCTCGGGCGTCTTCCGAGAATCGGCATCCCCCATGGTGTGCCGCATCCGCCGCTCAAAATGTACAAACTCCAATCCTGGGGCGATGCCCCAGTCTGAAATAAAGCCGGGCCGTTGGCCCTCTCCTCAATCCAAAAACTCCGTGAACCCGCGGACCGCGCCCGCGTCCAGCCGGCGCACCACCTCGGTCACCAGCGTGACCGTGGCCAGGTAATCATCGAGGTGGATGATGGAATTGTGCGTATGGATGTAGCGGGCGGGGACGCCGATGACCACGCTGGCAACACCGAGACCGGCCGTGGAAAACGCGCGGGCGTCCGTGCCGCCACCGCGCCGGACGGCGATCTGGTACGGAATGTTCTTTTCGGTGGCCACGTCGGCCACGAACTGCACCAGCCGCGGGTTCATGATCGCGGTCGGATCCATCACGCGGATCTGCGGCCCTTTGCCGAGCACGGCCTGGCGCGCGCCTCCCGGATTCCCCGGCGTGTCGTCCGCCGGCGTGCCTTCGATGACAAGCGCCACGTCGGGGCGCGCGAGAACGGCGGCCGTTTCCGCGCCGCGACAGCCGACTTCCTCCTGCACGGTGGCCACACCGGCCAGCCGGCCGGGCGCCGGGAACGTGGACTCGGCGAGCTGCTGGAGGGCCGCGATCGTCACGGCGATGCCGACGCGGTTGTCGAACGCCTTGGCGCATAGCAGATCGGGGTTGGAAAGCGGCACACACGCGGTGTCCGGCGCCACGGGATCACCCGGCCGGATGCCGAGCATTTCCTCGGCGTCCTTGCGGTCGGCCGCCCCCACATCCACGTAAAGCTGCTCGATCGTGAGAATCTTGCTCTTTTCCGCCTCGCTCAGGAAATGCGGCGGTGTGGACGTGATGACCCCGAGATGTTCGCGCCCGCTGCGCGTGCGGATGCGGACGCGCTGGGCAAGCAGCGTATGCGTCCACCACCCTCCGAGCGGCACGAGCGTCAGAAATCCGGCGTCGGTGACGCTGTGGACCATGAAGCCGACCTCGTCCAGGTGAGCGGTGATCATGATCCTCGGCGCGGCGGCGGCGCCAGCCCGCGCGGCCACTTCGCACATGACCGAGCCCAGCCGGTCCGCGCTCAGCTCGCCCAACGGCGCCGTTTCCCGCGCAAAAATCGCGCGAGGGCCGTCCTCGTGGCCGGGCGGGCCATGCGCCTCGGTGAGTTCCTTAAGCAGCGAAAAGGCGGTGTCTTTCATGGGCGTTTCTTGACAATGCGGCGGTGACGGGAAGGCTGGAGCCAACCACACACCAACAACCGCCGACACCATGATTAGTCAATCCCTGCGCCGCTGGATCACCGCGGCCATCGTCACGATCTCGAATTGGCCGCTCGCCTGCGCCTGGAGCCAGGTCAACGACGAACAAATCGCCAAAATCCAGGAAGCGCTTCCCGCCGAACCGCTCGCCAAACCGGAAAAACCCCGCCAGTTGCTCGTCTTCTCGCGCACCCGCGGCTTCCGCCACAGCTCGATCCCGGTCGGCCACGAAATGGTCCGCCGCCTCGGCGAAAAAACCGGCGCCTTCACCGCCACCGCCACCGAGGACCCCTCGTACTTCGAGCCGGACAAACTCAAGGAATTCGACGCCGTCCTCATGCTCAACACCACCGAAGCCGTCTTCAACGAGGATCACGCCCAATGGAAAGACAACCCGGCCCGCGACGACCTCATCAAGGCCGATAACGCCCGCGCCGACCGCCTCACGAAATCGCTCCTCAACTTCGTCGAAAACGGCGGTGGCCTGGCCGGCATCCACGCCGCCACCGACACGCTGAAAAACGAACCGCGCTACTTCAACCTCATCGGCGGCAGCTTCGACGAGCACCCCTGGGGCTCGGGCGACACCGTCACCGTCAAGGTCCGCGACATCGACCACCCGCTCAACGCCCCGTTCAAGGAGGGCGGCCCGACATTCGACATCAAAGACGAAATCTACCAGCTCACGAATTACGACGCCTCCACACGCCACAACCTGCTCGGCCTCTACATCGGTGATGGCAGCAAGACCGACATGAAAAAGCGAGGCATCAAGCGCACCGACGGCGACTTCGCCATTTCCTGGCTGCGCACCCAGGGCCAGGGCCGCGTCTTCTACTGCTCGCTCGGCCACAACGAGCAGATCTATTGGAATCCCTTGATAGTAAAGCACTATCTCGGCGGCTTGCAGTTCGCGCTCGGAGACTACAAGGTGCCGGTCGAACACGGCAGCACCAAACCGTGAAGCACGCGCCCTTCCCTTCATCTCAAACCCCCTCTGGAAACACCATGAAAAAATCCATCCTCACCCTCTGCGCCGCCGCCTGCGCGGTCTCGCTCGCCCCTCTCACCGCCGAGGACAAACCCGCTGCCGCTGCTGCCGCCGCCGAAAAAGAAGAAGGCTTCAAAGTCATCTTCGACGGCAAGTCGCTCGACGGCTGGAAGGTCGCCGAAAAGGAAAAACCCGCCTTCCGTCTCGAAGACGGCGCCATCGTCGCCTACGGCCCGCGCAATCACCTGTTCTACGTCGGCGACGACAAGCCGTTCAAAAATTTCGTCTTCCGCGCCGAGGTCCAGACCAAAAAGAGCAGCAACGGCGGCATCTTCTTCCACACCGCCTACCAGGCGGAAAACTGGCCGGCCCAAGGCCACGAGGCCCAGGTCAACAACACATTCGAGAGGGATCCCCGGAAATCCGGATCCATCTACAAGTGCAAGGACGTCATGAACGACTCGCCGGTCAAGGATGACGTCTGGTGGGACTACGAAATCAAGGTCGAAGGCAACAAGGTGACCGTCTCGTTCGACGGCAAAGTGGTCAACGAATACGTCGAACCCGAGGGAGGACCGGGCCAGGAACCGGGCCGCAAACTCGGCTCAGGCACCTTCGCCCTGCAAGCCCATGACCCGGATTCCACGGTGCTGTACCGCAACATCCGGGTCAAACGGCTGCCGGACTGAGCCAGCGATTCCGGTTTCCCTCCCCCTCCCCGAATGCTGGTGCCGCGACGAATAAAAACAAAAGCGAGTGCCTCCCTCACGGACGCCGCCGCGCCTCCGACCGGGAGGCAAAATCCGAGAAACTCATGGCGGCTGGGACGCACGCGGCTTACATTCACAGGCAGCATGAATGCGCCCGGTCACTGTGGACGATTCGCCGTCCTGCTGGTTGCCGCCGCCGGTTTCCTGATCGCGCCGCAGCCGCGGTGCGGCGCCGCCACGGAGGCCGTGGATGGGCCGCTGGTCCTCGCGCCTGATTCCGGTGGTCGATTCGGGGTGACCGGCACGCTGGTTCCCGGGTTTTACTACCGGCTCTGGCGCACGACCGATCTCGACGGGCCGGCGCGCTGCGTCGGCCTGCACCCTGGTGGCAGCGGCCGCTGGGAGATGCGCGACCCGCTGCCCATGACGCGCCAGGGGTATTATCGGATCGAAGCCGTTCCCATCGCCTCCCCGCTGGATGCCGACGGCGACGGCGACGACGACCTGCTCGAACTCGTGCGCCAGCCGTCCTTCGCATCGCTCAACCCGGCGCGCGCGCTCGACCTGGAAGACGGAGCGATTTTCATCCCGGACCGCGCCACATTCGAACTCCTTTCCCACCGGGACGATTTCCCCGGCGCGGTCGGCGTGCGCGAGGTCAAGTTTCTGATCAGTGGCGCGGACACCCCGCAGCCGGCCCTGTACTTCCTCAACACAAAAACACGGCAGTACCACTATGACTTCGCCCGCAGCGTGCTCGGGTTCTCCCGCCAAATGGACTATTGGGACGGCCTCGTCCTCTTCAACCAGATCACGTACTTCACGAACACGCGGCGCCAGTTCGTCGCGGGCAGCTTCGTGTACCACCCGCATTTCACCGCGCCCGCCCGCCCGGCCGGCCTCTACACGGTCGAGTTCTGGCCGGCCGATCCGGTGGCGGAAAAGTTCGTCCGCGAAGCCGTGGAACTGGTGGCCGCCGCGACCCCATTCGTGAAGGGATCGCTGGCCTATCACGCCGCCAGCGAAACGCAGAGAGCGCTCAAGGATCTGGAAAGCGAGGCGTTCGCAAATTCGCCGGTGCCGTCGATCGACACCGAGCAGCTTTTTGGCGACGTCGCCTACACGCTGCTCAATCCGGGCATCGCCTACGGCCGGCTCCGCCTCATCGAGGGCGCGGAAGTGCTCTCGGCGCGTGACATCCCGGTCTTTCGCACACTGCCGAACGACCTCAGCCGCGTCGCCGGCGTGATCAGCTCCACGCCGCAGACACCGCTCTCCCACGTCAACCTCAAGGCCCGCCAGAACAACACCCCGAATTGTTACGTCAGGGACGCGGAAACCGACCCGGCCATCGCCCCGCTGCTCGGCAAGAACGTGCGCATGGAGGTCCGGTCCGACGGCCTGCTGCTCCGCGAGGCCACCGCGGCAGAGGTCGATGAATTCCTCGACGACCTCCGGCCGTCCACACCCCAGGTCCCCGTGCGCGATCTCTCGCGCCAAACCGTCGAGCGCACCTCGGTCCTGACATTCGCGGACTCCCGCTCGTTCGGCGCGAAAGCCGCCAACCTCGCCGAAATGGCCCGCTGGTTCCCCAAGGACGCGGTGCCCACCGGCTTCGCCGTCCCTTACTATTTTTACGACGAATTCATGCGGCACAATGGATTCGACATCGTCGCGCAGTCGATCCTCGAGGACGACGGATTCAAATCGAACCCGGAACGCCGCTCGCGCATGCTCCGCGACTTCCGCCGGCTGATCGAGCGCGGCCAGGTCCCCGGCTGGATGTATTCCGCGCTCGATGTCGTGACCGCCGCCTACCCGCCCGGCACCTCCCTCCGCTGCCGCTCCAGCAGCAACGGCGAGGACCTGATCGGTTTCAACGGCGCGGGCCTGTACGACAGTTTCACCCACCGGCCGCCCGGTGAAGGCCACATCGTCAATACCGTGCGCCAGGTCTGGGCCAGCCTCTGGAATTATCGCGCTTTCGAAGAGCGCGACTTCGCCCGCGTCGATCATCTCTACGCCGCGATGGGCGTGCTCATCCACCCGAATTTCGATGACGAATTGGCCAACGGCGTCGCGGTCAGCCGCAATATCTTCGACCCGAACTGGCCCGGCATCTACGTGAACACGCAGCTCGGCGAGGCGCTGGTCACCAATCCATCACCCGATTCCGTGCCCGAGGAAATGCTGGTCGCCTCCCTGCTCGGCGCCGACCGCTACGAGATCCAGTACATCCGGTTCTCCAGCCTGGTGCCGCGGGGAACCACACTGCTCACCCGGGCGCAGGCGTTTCTTCTCGCGGACCGCCTCCGCTCGATCGAACAACGCTTCCGGCCGCTCTACGGCCGTTCCAGCGATCCCGAGTTCGCCATCGAGGTGGAATTCAAGATCACCACGGACAACCGCCTGGTCATCAAACAGGCGCGCCCATGGGTGGATTAAAACCCGCCCTCGCCGGACATCAGAAAGGCACCTCACTGTCGTCGCTGTCGTCGCTGTCGTCGTCATCCTCGCCGTCACCTTCGCCGCCCACGTCTTCGTCGTCATCGTCGTCATCGTCGTCATCGTCGTCATCGTCGTCATCGTCGTCGAAAAACGAGGCAAGCAGGTCGCTGCTGAGGCCGGGGCGTTTGGAGGATTTTGATCTGGACGAGGAGCGGGACGATTTCGGACGCGGATCGTCGTCCGCGAGTTTGAGGCGGCGGCGCGGCAGTTTGAGGCTGGCGGCGAGCGTGTTGATGGCCTCCTCGGCCGGGATTTGCCATGTGGCGCGGAGGTAGCCGAAAAACGGCCGCATCGCCGGCAGGACAAAAAGGATGCGCGGCCCGAGCACGGGATCGCGAGGCGGCGATGCGATCTCGGCGGGCAGCAGAAGCGGCCGCAGCATCGGGTTGGTGCTGAGAATGCGCCCATGACCGTCGGTCGCGTGAGTGGCGACCTCGATCATGCCGGAGCGCTGGGAGGCCTGTTCGGCATCGGCGAAGTCGATGGGTGGCACGTAAATGCGCGACCCGAAGCCGGCGAGGACGGCGGCCGTTTCGGGGCCGTAAACATCGTGAAGCTGGGCTTCGCACTGCGCGGCGGCGAAGACGGAGACATTGGATTTCCTGAAGGTGGCGGTGAGCCGGATGCCGAACTCGGGGATGCGCCCGGCGGCGGGCAGCTCGTCGATGAAGATATAGAGCGGGCGCGGGAGCGGACCGCCGTGCCGCCGTCCCTGGCTGATGATCCAGGCGAAGAGATTGCGGAAGATCAGGCTGACGAGGGCCTTCTGGCGCGGAATGTCCTCTTCGTTGACGGCGATGACGAGCATGCCGGGCTGCTTGAGCAGGAGACTGTCGAAGTTGAGTTCCTGGCGCGAGGTAGCGAGTCGCGCGTCCTCGTGAAATGCCCATTGCAGGCAATTGCTCATCTGGGCCACGGTGGTCTCGCTGTTGCGGTTGCCTTCGATCACTTCCGTGGCGAAGCGCTCCAGCTCGGGAACCTCCCCGACAGCGCCGAGCCGGCGCAGCGCCTGGGCGCCGCCGTCGATCACGTCGCGGATCATGCCCAGCGTGCCTTTGCCGTCGCCGATGGTATTCACGGCGCGAATGGCGTGGCCGATCATCGTCGCCGCCTGCTGCATAAAATAGTCGCTGTCCGAGGTGACATTCTGCCGGTGAGGCGGCTGGGCGAGCGACTGGCCCATGCTCACGGCGACCGACTTCGACCGGACGCCGGCGATCGGGTTCATGAAATGCGTGCAGGCGGAGGCGTTGCTCGGATTGAAGAGGGCGGGGCGCGTGCGGCTCTGTGGGCGCAGGTGTTTGAAGGCGGCCCAGGCCTGGCGCGCGCTTCCCGGCTGCACCGCAAATACGACCACCGACGCTTCCGCGTGGCTGAGCGCGGAGATCACGCCTCGTTCGAGCAGGCGCGTGCTTTTCCCCGATCCGGGCAGCCCGAGGATCAACGTGCCACAGCGCGTGATTTCGCCGGGAAGCACCAGCGATTGTTCCTCAAGCCGTTGAAGCGCTCGACCGGTGGCATCCGCTTCGACCAGCGGCGTGAACCCCGAAAAGCGCAGGCTCAGGTCATTGAATGGTTTCCGGGACATGGCGGTTATCCCTCGGGAGCGGCGTCGAGCAGGCCATCGAGATCCTCGGCGCGGGCCAGCCGGGTCTCAGGGGGTGACTGCGGTGTGCGCGGCGGACGCTCGAAGCAGGCGTCCGCGTCCGTCCCGGGCGGAGTGGCGGAGGACGCGCGCTGCACGGCGGACCAGCGCGGCCCCGGATGAAGGCGCGGGTTTTCATCCAGCGCCACGGCCGCGGCGGTCAATTCCACGGCGGCGATTTCCTGCGAAGGGTCGGCGAGAATCGCGAACACAGGTTCCATCGCCTGCTGGAAACAGGATTCGATCGCCTCGAGCGTGCCGCCGGCCAGCGCCGCCGCGGCCGCCACCGCTTCGGCCGCGCCGCGCTCCAGGGTCATCGCCACGCCATGCCGCTCGCAATACGCGCGCACCCGCCGGCCCGGCCACCACGCCGCCGACTCGTCGCCCGCCCAAACCGTCAATTCGTCCGTCGTGCCGGGCAGCAGCCATGCCTGCGTCGTGAATGTCGACGCCAGCGCCGCCACGCAGGCCTCCTGCCCGGCGTCGGCGCTCGAGGCTCTCAGCGGTCCGGCCACGCCGGCCGCCACCACGTCCGCCGCCGATGGCCCGACCGCCAGGAACGCGAACGAGGCGCCCGCCTCTCCGGCAAAAGCGCGAGGCACGGCGCGTGACGGAGCGCTCATGGCCAGACTGCCGACCCAGAAAACTTGCTGCGCCGAAAGCAGCATCTCGCGACCCGAATGCAGATGTGCCATGCGATCGGTCGACCGCAGGAAGGAGGCCAGCGACTGGGCGGCCGCCAGCGGGAGATCCTCGAGATTCTTGATCAACACGACGCCCAGCGGCCGGTCTTCACGGCAGGACACGGCGCGCCGCGCGAGTTGCGAAACGATCTGATCGATGCACAGGCCATGCGCGGCCGATACTTCCATCCACGGCAGCCCCGCTTCGCCGGCCAGCGCCCGCACCAGGGCCGCCGGCGTGTTTCCCGGCGCGTTCGCACACAACAATACCGGCCGCGCCATCAATGGATCCTGCCCGCTCTGGGCGCGGAACACCGCAAATTGATTGCGCAGCGCCGCCTTGGCCTCGTGCTGGGCCGGTACGGCCGCTTCAAGGGCGGCAAAGGCGCGATGGCGTCCGTCGCGCGAGGATGAACGGTCGTGGAACATGGCGGACCACAGAGAATCGCCGCATTTCCGCCCACGACCAGCACCGGCCTCAGAGAAAAATTGTAATGGACGGTCGGCGCCGCCTTCCCCGGCGTCACAACACGCTGAACCACCCCATCGTTGCGCGCATGCGCCCCGAGAACGGACCGTCTCCCCCCAAGTTTCCTCCCGCTCTCAATCCCGCCCGAACAAACGACCCAGGCCCTTGGAACCTGTTGAGTTGACTCGACCACCTTTGCGCCCCGCGATGAACCACGAATAACTCGAATTACACGAACCATATCCGCCGTCCGCTCAATATGCACGTAGAACTGATTTCCTGGAGAGCGATGGCAGCGCAGCATGATCTGGTTCTCGGGTAGGGCGGCGCGTCCCGCCCGCC
>CAZYHO010000192.1:0-8643 GCA_964647495.1 uncultured Akkermansia sp.
GGTGTCTCTGATTCGCCTCCTTGGTTCCTGGTTCCTGGTTCCTGGTTCCTGGTTCTTGGTTCCTGGTTCTTGGTTCTTGGTTATCGCTTTCGAATTCACCTTCCCGACCTCCGACCACTGACCACTGATCTCTGACCTCTGACTTCTGACTTCTGACTTCTGACTCCGGGGCCAGATCGGGACACGCTCCTTCGGTTGGGTCAAGCCGCCGCCCACTGCAGGTGCTCGCAGCGCTTTCCATAATTGGTTGCATTCTCCAAAATTACCGGATCACGGGCGGTGCGCGGTGCGGATTCACAAAGTGGGTGTCTGCCATCTCGCCACCGGAAGGTCATCGCCAAACAGGCCTGTGCCGCTCGTCTTTGGAGATTGCCTCTCCATCATGCTCGATCTCTGGTTCGGTAACGTTTCCAACGCGCTATAACCCGTCACTTAACTCGATTGAGAAAATCGTCGGCAAGCCTCTGACTGGAAGTAGATGGTTTGGCTTTAGGAGGCGGCTTCTTGCTTCCGCCGCCGGGTTTCACCTGTTTGGGAGGCGCTTTCTGGGTCAATCCTCGTCCAGCACCTTTGGGAGTGGTTGGCGTGGACGATCCGCCCGCAATGCGTTCGAGGGCGGGAGCCATTGCTGACAGGGCCGGGGGTAGCTTGCTCTTCATTTCCAAGGCCAGTGTGCGGGCTTTGTCATGCTCCCCGTTTTTCACCCACAAGTTGATGGCCCTGATGCCCTCCCCCCACCGGTTTGTATCTTTCCGCCACAAGTCCGCGGCTTGGGCTGGATCGCTGTCCGCCGCAAGGCCGGAGGAAGCTTCCTGGTGCAGGCTGATCAATGCGGCGAGGTTCCCGATCTGGGCCGCCAATGCCTCCCGCCTGGAAGCAGGCGCCAACTCCGCAGCCCGCTGCAGGGCGAGCCAGCTTTCTTCAAACAACTGCAGATGCAGCCCTGCCATAGCCAGCACCACGCAGGCCTCCCAGCCTGACGGGTTCTTGGCCAGAGAATCCATGGCCAAGGACCGCGCTTCCTGCCACTGCCCGGATTCCGCCGCCAGTTCCGCGTGCCTCAACAGGCTGCGGCAGGTAAAAAGGTTGTTTCCAGAAATGGCCTGCGATCTCGATTTCAGTCGGAGCTCGGCCAGCTTTTTCCGCAACGGCCCGGCGGAAGGCTGCCCCTCCAGGAAAACCAGATACTGTTCGAACCAGGAGACGGCTCCAGCGACATCGTTCACTTCTAAGCAAAGATGCCCTAGGTAGTGCAGGGGGATGGGGTCCTCCGGATGTGCGTTAGCATGGGCTTCCAGTTCATGCCGAAACTGCAAGGGATCCAGATGGACTTTGAAGCTTTCCAAAGCCGTCTCGACAGTTCCACTTGGCATCGTTTCAGCGAAGCCAGGGGTCGCACAGGACAGAGCCATCAGCAGCCAGGTCACTTTCAGTGGTCGAATCATAGGCGGCTTCAATGCGCTCTCAGCCAATTCTCCAGGCTGGCGGCTTCGTTTTCGCGAACTTTCAGATGCCCGTGAAGGCGCAGCCTTGCCGACTTGACCTCATCCAGGGTCTGCCGCAATTCAGCGAGCCGGCTATTGATCGCGCCAGACAGCCCCGGACTCGCTTCGCGCAAGTTCATAGACCGCTTCCCCAGAGCCTCTATCTCGTCAAGCAGAGCATCCTCTTTTCCCCGGAGTTCCTGCTCCCGGTCCTTCATCTGTCGCCAAGCCTCCACACCCCCCTCCGCTCCCAGCCACTGGCGCGCCCAAGCTGCCTGAGTTTCCAGTTCGTCGGCTTTTTTCTGTTCCTTCTCCCACTCGGCCCGCAGTTGATTGCTCAAGTCCTGGGTCTTCGCAGAAGCCTTGCCCGATCTCGGAGCCACTCTCAACGCTCCTTCGAACCTCTGGTGCTCACGATGCAAGTGCTCCGCGGATTGCTGTGCACGCATATACTCTGTGGCATATTGATAGGCGGACTCACGCAGAAAGTGGCGGGGAGTTGTGGCACCGGAAGCTGCGGCTGACGGTGACGAGCCCGATTGGCCGTTTTCGGGGGATTCCGCTAGTGGGAGTCGGACCTCGTCAACATCGACAGCCCTCGCGTAGTGCTGCCACCGCCTGATGAGCGCATTCGCTTCCGCCTCCTCCCCGGTGGAAAAATCAAATCGCGGCTCATCCATCCCTTTCTGTTGGCGGGAAGGGGCGCGGAAGGCATCATGTTCCAGGTCCAGTTTCACCGGCCCTGGATTGTCAAGGCTGACCGGGCTAGACGCCACCATCACAGGAATGCCGCCCGGGCGATAATTTTCGCCTCCTTGGCTCGCTGGCGGTCGCGCGGAGCCCGCTTCCTGGCTCATTTTCTCGATATAAGCTTGCACGGGATTGTAAACCATTTCATCAAATCCGCGAGTGAGCGCGCCAGCTGCCTTATCCGGGTCCTTTTCCAGAACCCCGCTAAGATAATCCCCCGTCATTTTCGCCTCGGGAGCCACCCTCCAGTAAAAATCGTCCACAGCTTTCTGTACATTTCCTGCCCAGATTTTCGTCCCTGCTTGAATTGCGGAAACGCCTTTCTCGCCGAGGTAGTCCGCCGCGCTTTCCGAAGAAGAAATAGCATCGGCCATCTCCATTACAGCTTCCATCGCCTCCGTTGCAGCTTCCATCGTCTTCTCAGTCCGTGACAACAGGGACTTTGACAGGCTTCCGAACAATTCGTATGCGGAGCCGCCCTGCTCCTTGAGAAATGTACCTGCCGCCTCGCTGGCCAGCTTTCCGACACCTTCGGAAGAGAAGAACCCGGCGTCGCTGAAGGATTGTTCCGAGAAAATGGCGGGAAGGGAGATTGCCGGAAGGCTTTCCTTCAATTCTCCCATGATGATACGAGGCAGCGAAGTTGTGGCAGTGACGAACTTGTCTCCAAGATCCTGCGTGGCTTCCGCTAGCCGCTGACTGTTAAGAGCCGCCTGCTCCGCCCTGACCGCAGCGGCTTTTTGGGCGGCAATTTTCTCGTTCAATACCGCAGTGGACGGTCCCTGCCCCCTGGAGGACTTGCCCTTACCGTCCACCGCGTCCCATTCGGCCAGGATATCCGAATCAATTTGCCGACTTTTTTCCGCCAGCCGCGAGCGCAAGTCCGCAAATTCGGCGCGGATGCTATCAATACGGCGATTGGCGTCCTCCGCGATGCGGGCAGCGCTGTCCTGCAACACCCTGACGCTGTCTTGTACTTGCTGGTTAAACGCCTCTGTGTTCGCCCTGATTTCGGCGTAACGGCGTTCGTTTTCCATTCGCACCCGTTCCATCCTCTCTGCGTTCGCCGCTCGCAGCTCCTCCTGCCGGCCAGTAAATTCTTCCTGTTGGCGCTGGAACTTTAGTCGCTGCTTTTCCAACTCCTGTTTTCTGCGCTCCATCTCCTCCTTCATCTTACGCTCTTCTTCCTCATGTCTCCGCTTTTTCTCGCGACATGCTTGCTCGCATTCCCATAGCTTATGGGCGAGCCCGCCTCCGCCGGAGTCTCCGTAGATTTTGCGCCACTCCTTCCAATATTCCTGCTGAGCCTTGTGTGCTTGAGCGGACCAACCAGGGCTATTCCATGGGCGGTTCACAGCCCTAGACCATGCATCCCGCTTCCTGTCCACTGAAGGGGCGATTCCCTGGATTTGTTTCAAGATTGCCGCACAGTCGGGACACCCCGCTTCCACAGTTCTGTCTTTCCACCAATTTTGCACATGATTCTCTCCGATGGCCCATGCGAAACCCGCCGTCGCCATCCAGAGCACAGCAAGTTTGCAAATTTTCGGCATTCCTGGAAGAGACATGTCGATAAAAATGATGGCATGGCCGGAGATTATGCTATTCCGCCAACTTGGCCGCCACCACCTGATGCAATTGTCCGAGTTGCTTCTCTGGTGAACCCTGCAGGTTGAACGTCCGGTTGTAAAGCGCCACGGAAATCGATTTCCCTTGCACGAGGCTGGAATTGAGATTGAGCTGACCCAGTGTTTTCTCGATTTCCTTGATTTTCTCGCCATGCACCTCGGCGTTGGCGAACGCCTGTTGCGATGCAACCATCAACTGCGTGCTCTGCTGCATGACTTGCGAGGCCTGGGGATTTCCGGCGTTCTGCATGGCAGAGTTCATTCCATATCCTGCTGCAACGGCTCCCATCAGGCCGGAAACAACACTGGCAGCCTGCTGAGCGGCCTGGCGATTGCGTTCCTCGATCAGAGGAGTCGAATCCTTCTGCCACTCGGTATATTTCTTGTCCACGCCCCGGACTACCGCCTTTTCGGTGATATTCCTTGTCAGAGGGGCAAGCACGCGTTCCCTCTCGACCTTGGCACCCTCGAGCGCGAGTCGGGCACGCTCGTCATTCACCTGGAGTTTGGCGGGAGCCTTGATGTAACCACCGGCCCTCCTCACGGCGAACTCGCCGGGCTGCTGCGGAATTTTGGCGATGGCCGATGCAATCTGGGGCCATATTTTGGCTGACGGATCGCCTCCTTTGGCCCATTCCTGGCTGCTATTAGTCAGCGAAAAGGAGCGGACTAGCGCCTCCGAGCCATCCGCCCGGAGAACTGTCACATTTACCGACAGTGTCCGGCCATCGGCCTTTTCAATGGTGGCCTTGACCGACAAATCCGCGGCCGGCGTGGGCGCGGGACTGAAATACACGCTCCCGATTCCCGGAGTCGCCCGCAACTGTTTGATCAGGCGCGTGGGCAGGTAGATATTTTGAAATTGTCTCATCGACTGGGTCTCTTTGGGCAACTTGGTGAGGTTGGGCGTATCGAACGGAACAACGGCAACCACAGGAGCCTCTGTCACCGGTCTGGTCAACGCGGACTGCATCCTTGAGGATTTTGTCCCGAACCCATCCGAAGAGGCACACGAAGCCAGGATGGCAAAACTGAACAGAAGCGCTATACGGAATACAACAGCAGGCATGAGAGCGGACGCGGTAAGATGAAGTGACCGCGGGTGGTGCATTTTCAAGTGACCGATGACACCAACGGCGTTGAGATCCTGGTGGCGCGTCATGTGAGCGCCTGTTGAGAAAAAGGGCGGCAGCGGTGCCGAATGCCATTTTGAGAGGGGACGCTGAATCCAATATTTCAAGCGCTGCGCTGACTGCTGCAATCGGCTTCGGAGTGTTGGTCGGAAGTTCATGGGAGCGGGTCATTTTGTTGGTTGTTCTTTTTTCAGAGGGATTTTTTTGCTCGGTGTTTTCTCATCAGTCTTTTTCTCTCCGGCCAGTGCTCTGATGGACTCAGGGCCCATGAAAAGCCTCGCATGCTCCCCAAAGAGATTGTTTAAATCCACAACTTTAAATTCTCGTTTTACAACTTCATGATATTGAGGAAAAGCACATCCCATGCCAGTAATCACGGTATCCGGTATACCTGGCACAGGAATATCTATAAAATCAAAACCCACATTAGTACACGCGTTAGGACATCGATGATCTGGAATAATTGTAATATTTTGCGCCAAAGTAAATTCTAATTTTTCATCTCTAAGGCTTTTCATAAGTTCTACAGAAGAAAGTTTTTTATTTTTAGACTCAATATTTAAAGAACAAAGATCATTGTTGTCCATGACAGAATGATAAACGGATGATTGCACAAGAGAGACAATGTCAATTTTCTTTTTTACAGTAAACACAGATGAAAGCACTCCCAAAAGCCCCGGATTATTATTTGTAAACTTTATAGCTCTGTTTTCTGCTGTGTTAGGTTTTCCGGGGTTTGGAACATTCCTAAACACCACCTTATCCCCTTTGCGTATGGATTTAAGGTACCTATTCGGATCCATTTCCTTCATCTCTCCGCTGCCGGATGAAGTCTTTTTCTCCTTCGTCGCCGAATCGGCGGCCGACTCGACTGCCGTCGGGGTTGAAGCTTCTCGAGGGGGTTCGGTTGCGGAGAGGCCGCGGTTGCGCGCCTCGGTTTGGGTGGGGACCGACGGGTTGGCGACGGGGAGGACTTGAGGTGAGGTGTGGGCGGCGGAGCGGGGCGCGGGTGTCGCGTCGCGCGTGGCGCTTGCGGCGGGGGAAACGAGAGAAGTGACAGCGGCGGTGTCCGCGGCCGTCGGTTTCTGTGGGACGAGCCCGCCCCAGGCGCCGCTGGCCACGAGCGCACCGAGCACGAAGGCGGCGAGAATGGCGCCGGTGTAGAAGACGATCGGGAAACTACGGGCCGGTGGCGGTGAGGAGTCCATGGTGGCGGGAAGCGGGAAGCGGGAAGCGGGATGCGGGATGCGGGAAGCGGGATGCGGGATGCGGGATGCGGGATGCGGGATGCGGGATGCGGGATGCGGTGAAAGGTGATCAGGGGAGCGTAAGGAGGATCGCGGGCGGGGGTCAAGAATTTATTTATTGCGGTTGGCTGGGTGGCTTTGTTCAGGGCGGGGAGTGCATGGTCTGCAGGTAGCGTGCGGTCAATTCGAGCATATCGGCGGATTTGTCGGAGGAGGTGTAGCGGCGGCCGTTGAAGAAGAGGGCGGGCAGGCCGTGGAGGCGGAGGTCGCGGGCTTCGCGGAGGTTTTGGTGGAGGGTGCGGAGGACGGCGGGGTCGGCGAATCCGCGGTTGAGGACGGGTGCGGGCACTCCGGCGGCGCGGGCTTCCTCGCGCACGGCGGCGGGGGAATCTGGCAGGTCGATGCGCATGATGCGGTCGTAGAAGGCCCAGCCGCGCGGGTGGTGGCGGGCGCTCACGAGGGCGCGGGGGAGCGGGCAGTCGGATTCCGGGGGCGTGTCGCGGCCGGGGGCGGATTCCGAGGATTCGGCCGGCTGAGTCCCGGCGTCCTGGAGGAGGCAGGCACTATCGCCTGGGGCGTGTTGGGGGAGGACGCGCAGTTCCAGGAGCAGGTCATCGGCCGTGCGGTCGGCAAGCGCGGCGAGTTCGCGGTGGAGGCGTCGGCAGACCGGGCACGAGGGTGCGGTGAACATGAGCAGGCGCACCGGCGCATCCGGGCGTCTCCGGGTCAGGCCGCGGACCGGGCCGAGGTCGTGGACTTTCTCGTCCAGAGCGTCTTCGAGGAGGTAGTGGCAGACGGCGGTGAGCAGGGGAGTCGATTCGACCCGGCGAATGGCGAGGCCTGCGCCGCTTCGCAATCGAAGAGCACTCCGGGCGGGCCGGCCTCGGAGTCGCTGTTGCCGGTGCCGGCGCTGTCCGGCCCGACGCTCCACCGGCACCAACTGTCGAGCAGCCGGCTGTCGGCGACGTAATACCGGTGGACGAGAATCGCCGCGGCCGCCACTCCCACCAGACAAGCCACCCCAAGGCAGACCAACCGCCCACGCCCTATGGCACCTGCCTTCGCCACGGACGGCGGTGGGGGAGTGTGGCCATCGCCCGGGTTCATGATGCGCGCGCAGAATACCGGGAGCTGTGGCGGCGGCATCTCGTTTTTTGCGGCAGGTGATCGGCGCGCTCCAATAAGCCCCGGATGGCGGGCGGTGCCGATTGCAAGAGTGGGTGTCTGCCTTCGCACACGAGGGAATGGCTCGGGCCTGGAATTGCCAACACCGACGGACCGCCTGGTGAGGGGGGGATTGCCTCTACACCCAGCCATGGCTCGCGATGATCTTCCGGACGATGTCACGCCGCCGCGCGATGGACACCGTGCCGCGCAAGACCGACAAGTCGTGGCGGGGAATCGAGTAGATCAAATCGCAACGACAGAGCGTGCTCCAGTCCAGCCCGTCCGATCCGTTCAGGACCACCTCGTGAGGACCGGGCTGGCGACCGGCCCGCTGCGTGGTACAGAGCAATACTTCCACCGCTTCCTTTCGTTCAGCACGCAGAGGATGGGACACGATCACCGCCGGATGCTCTCCAGCGCCAGGAAACGCATACATCCTGATCTCCCACTGGTTCATGGTTCGGGTTTCGCGCGTCCGGCCACCACGCGCTCCACGTCGTCCCATTCGCGATCGGGAGCATATACCTGATCGGCTTCCTCCGGGGTAAGGGGCCTCGGATTGAGGCAGTCGAGCGCTTCCTCGGCCTCCAGCCGGCGCAAAGCTTCGGTCACCGCCTCCTGGGGAGAGGCGAATTTTCCCAAGGCCACGAGCCGGGCCACAAGGCTGTCTTGTTCCGCACGCAAAGTGATGGTCATGACGATGACGTTTTCCTGGAAGAACATGTGCCATCCAGTCGATGGCCGGTCAAGTCAGGTGGAAAGTCAGACACCCACTTTTTTTCTCTTGCAGTCCGCACCGGCCGCCATCCCCTCAACGTGGGGGAAGCGGGTGTCTGCCACCGCCCTTGATGTGGAGGCGTCCGAGCAAATCTTCCACCTGCCGGTCCGTGAGTTTCGAACCTTCTATGCGCGTGGAGGAACCGACGCTCTCGATGGTGGCCATTCTCCGCAAGGACGTCAGTTTTTCCGGAGAGAGGGTACGCATCATGCGCCACTGCCCCTTGAATTCGTCCAACCAGGCGATGGGCCGGAGCATCTCGGGCGTGATGGTGAAAGCGGGTGGAAGCACGAGGTCTTGGCCGATTGCCAAACGGGATTCGCACGGCAAACCGCAGGCCTCCCCGGATGGCAGCCGGTGCGCGGTGCGGATTGCAAGAGTGGGGGTCTGCCTTTTCCTCTCGGACATCATCCCTCTGCCGGACTGCGAGGGCAAGACAATCGCCGTGACAGAAAC
>CAZYHO010000193.1:0-8578 GCA_964647495.1 uncultured Akkermansia sp.
TGACCGTCGCTGAACGTGAACAGCAGCGCGTATCCGCCGACCACGCTCCAGCCGGTCACGATGACTCCGGGAAACTCTGTCCGGTCCGTGCCTCCGTGCACCTGCCCTGTCAGATCGCGTTCGCCCATGTTTTCGGCGCTCGGCGAGGCGGCGCGCAGCCGGTCCATCGGCAGAAAATCCTCGCTGCCGTCAGACCACCTCAGGGCCAAAAGGTCGCCGATGATCTGAATGTCGGTTGGATGAGGAGCAGGCGCAGGCATCGGGAACTGTGGACCTCAAGTGACTGATCTTCAAGCGATGGATGAAAACATTTCCTGTACACGGACGCATGCCTTGGCTGAGGTGAATCAAGGACTCAAAGGACTCAAAGGGCCTGTCCCCAGTCCGGCCACTGAATCCCGCCTGCGGCCACGGCCTCCTGTCACTGATTACTGATTACTTCTGATCTCTGACTTCTGAAGTCAGAGCCACCGCGCGGCGTCCTTGGCGAAGTAAGTGAGGATGATATCGGCGCCGGCGCGGTGGATGCCGAGCAGTGATTCGAGGACGACCTGGCGTTCGTCGAGCCATCCGGCGGCGGCGGCGCTCTTGATCATGAGGTATTCGCCGCTGACCTGATAGGCCGCGACAGGCAGGGCGGTCGCCTGGCGCAGGGTTTGGATCACGTCGAGATAAGGCCCTGCCGGTTTGACCATGAGGATGTCGGCGCCCTCGGCTTCGTCGAGTTGCGCCTCGCGGAGTGCCTCGCGGGCATTGGCGGGGTCCATCTGGTAGGACTTTTTGTCTCCGGAGCGGGGCGCGGAGTCGAGCGCTCCGCGGAACGGGCCGTAATAGGCGCTGGCGTATTTGGCGGCGTAGGAAAGGATGCCGACCTGGGTGTGGCCCTCGTGGTCGAGCGCGGCGCGGATGGCGCCGATGCGGCCGTCCATCATGTCACTGGGCGCCACGATATCGGCGCCGGCCTCGGCGTGGCTGAGCGCCTGCGCGCAAAGCACGGCCACGGTTTCGTCGTTGAGGATTTCGCCCTGCGGTGAAACGAGGCCGTCATGGCCATCGCTGTTGTAGGGATCGAGGGCGACGTCGGTGATGACGGCGAGGCCGGGCAATTCGGCCTTGAGGCGCCGGATAGCGCGCGGGACGAGGCCATCGGGATTGGCGGACTCTTCGGCATCCGGTGTCTTGAGGTCCGGCGCGATGGCGGGAAACAGGACGACCGCGTTGATGCCCAGCGCGTGGGCCTCGGCCGCCTCGCGTACCAGGCCATCGAGGTTCAGGCGCCGGCAACCTGGCATCGAGGCGATCGGTTCGTCACCCTCGCCTTCCTTGATGAACAGTGGATAAACGAACTGCCCGGCCGCCAGCCGCGTCTCGCGCACCAGCCCGCGGATGGCCGCCGACCGGCGGTTGCGGCGCGGGCGATGAAGCAGGGCCAGGGATGCGTCACTCATGAGGGCCATGGTGACGGAGACTGATCGGAATTACAAATCCGAAACAGATTGACAGCACGGCTTGAGTATTCCAAGAATTACACGCACTCCGGCAAGCGCCCGGGTGGCCGGTCGGTATTTCACACATGACCTCCCGACAGCCTGGATCTCCCGATGCGCATCCTCCATGTTATTTTCGTATTCTGCGGCCTGCTGACCGCGGCGTCCGCCGCCACGCTTTTCGAGGACGGATTTGAAGACGGGACGCTGGGCGACGCCTGGTCCGTCAGTGCCACCAACGACGGCCGCGCCTCGATCCGGAGCGAGTTCGATCCCGCCGGCGGCCAGCGGCACCTGGTGCTGGATGATTCGGTCAACGACGCGGCCTCGTCGGTGGCCGAGGCCACTCTGAGCCTCGATCTGCACAAGAAGAGAAACGTCGTTCTTTCCTTCAAGGCGAAGAGCCTTGGAAACGAGCCGCACCCGCCGCCGATCTATGAGTTCACCGACGTGCGCGACTTCGACGGAGTCAGCATCAGTCTGGATGCGGGCGCGAACTGGCGCACGGTGCAGTCATTGGACAATGTGCCCGCGCAATGGACGGCGTTTTCCATCGATCTGGACGCGGTCGTGGGTGGCGCGTCCGCCTACGGCACGACACACGTGCGGATCCGGTTCTCGGGATACGACAACTCGCCCGCTCCGATCGACGGGATCGCGATCGACGATGTCCTCGTGCAAGGCGAGGACGATGCCCGGGCCATCATCGAACTGCCCGCCACGACGTTCCAGGAAGGAAGCGGTCCGCATGCGGCCATCCTCGTCGTCTCGCCCGCTCCGGCCGCCGATCTCGTCTTCGCGTTCGATGCCTCGGATAGCGCCCAGCTTTCCCTGCCGGCCACAGTCACCGTGTCGGCGGGTCAGACAGCGGTCGGATTCGTCTTTTCCGTCGTCGATGACGCGCTTTTCAACAGGACACGCACGCTCTGGCTGTCTCCCAGCGCGGCCGGGGTGCTGGCGACGCCGGTTTCTCTCGTCATTCAGGACAATGATACGCCTGTGTCCGTGCTGACGGTTCCCACGCATCTCAATGAAGGCGAGGCAACCGGCAACAATGCTTCACTGACCATCGATCGGATTCCGACGGCGCCGGTAAGCTTCCAGTTGACCGCGACGCCTCCCGGCTACGTCAGCATGCCGGCCGTTGTCACTCTCGAACCGGGCCTGACTGGCGCCAGCTTCTCAGTGAGAGCGACCGAAAACACACGCATCGATGGACCGGTGGTTGTGACGATTCAGGCGACATCGGTGGATGTGGAGCCGTCGAGCGCCTCGTCCACCGTGATCGACAACGAAGCCCGGATCCTGACATTGGAGCTGCCCGATACCATGGTCGAAGGGCAGGTGGTTTCCGGCAAGGTCAAGATACCCGGCACGATGAGGACCGATCTGCGTGTCGAGCTTGAAATGACTCCCGCCGGATTGCTGACGCAGGTTCAGCCGATCACGCTCCCGGCCGGCACGCGGGAAAGGACCATACAGATTCAGGCGCCCGACAACAAGACGGCGAGCCCGCCCCGGGCCGTGGAGATCAAGGCTGTCGTGCCGGAGTTTTTCAGTGAACCGCATGTGCTGGTATTGTATGACGATGATCCAGCGTCCTACACGTTCTCGGCCATGCGCAACGTTGCGGAGGCCGGCAAACCGTGGACGGTCAAGTTCAATGCCCAGGACCCCACGGGTTATGCCTCGTCCCATCTGGCGGGCGCGGTGAACCTTCACCTGGAGCAGGCGGATGGCAGTCTGATCCCGTTGACGCAGGAGCCGATCGAATTGAACGGCCCATGGTGGACCGGAGAGGTCACGATCCCACCCGTGGCGGTTTCGCCGGTGCGCTTCGTTGCGATCGATGCCCAGGGGGCGCGAGGTGCGTCCAGGTTCCTCGAAGTCATGCGCCGTCTCCCGCTGGCAACGAACGATCTCGTCTGGGATAAATTCCGCAACCGGCTATACGCCAGCGTGGGCTGGACGGGTGATTCAAACGCATACAGCGTTGTCGCCATCGATCCCATGACCCTGGAAGTCGTGCCAATGGTCCAGCCCGTTCCGGAACCGATGAAACTCGCGCTTTCCGACGGCGGCGAGCGGCTCTACGTGGCGCTCAACGGCGGGAACATCGTTGCGATCGACGTGGCAACATTTACCGCGCTGTACTCGTTCCCCGTCGGGACGAGTCCGGCGCAGCGCGCGCTCTTTGTCGAAGACATGGTGGTGGCTCCCGGCCGGCCCGACGTGCTGGTCGTAGTTCGCGCCCAGGGCGGAGATTTTCCGGGACCCAATAGCGTGGCCGCCTATCATCAGGGTGTGGCATTGCCGGTGACCACACCCGAGGGCGGACCTGTGTGCGACAGCATTGAAGCGACGGAGGAACCATCGGTTTTTCTCGGGCATTATCGGGGCAGGTTTGCGGGCAACCCGCGCGCCTTGCGGCGGCTGCGGCTGAGCGACACCGGAGTGGCATGGGAGGAGAGTTTTCCGCTTGCCGGGGTTAATGACTCGTTTGATTTCGAGGTCGGCGGCGGAATTGCCGTGTTCGACGGGGGGTATGTCGTCGATGCGTCGAACGGGCAGTTGATAACCGGTTTGCGCACCGACACCCGGCACAGGCGGATCGAGTCTGAGCTTTCTCTCAACCGGGTGTTTTTTCTGGACTCCGATTCCTTTGAATCCTTCGATCGCCTGAGTGTCTTTGATCTCCCGTCGCGATCCCTGCTCAGGTCGACTAGCTTTGACACTCAATTCTACTTTCCGACGTACAACCGGGAGTCGCTCACACGTTGGGGATCCCATGGGCTGGCGTTTCGGACGATGGACTCCATCATCCTCATGAACAGCGCCGAGTTCGTGCCCGGTTTGCCGGCGGCGGACGTGGAGGTTCATGTGGACGCGGATCCACCCCCGGTTTCGGCCGGCAAACCGTACAGGCACGTGATCCGTGTCTTGAATCGGGGACCGGAGACCGCGCGCCGCGTCATTCTGGATGTTACGATCGGCGGCGACGTTTCGCCTGTCATGCTCGTGGCAAGCCAGGGGGTGGTCGACAACTGGAAGAACGAGTTGACGGCGGTGTTTGGTGATCTGGCGCCGGGCGTCACGGCGACGCTGACCGCGGAAATTCCGTCTGTGGAGGAGAGAATCGCGAGCTGCGAGGCCAGAGTGCGCTCGTCCTCCTTTGACCCGGACCACACGAACAACCGCGCGAGTCGGGTGACGATGATGCTGTCCTCTCCGGCGGCGGATTCGGCGCAGTCCGTGTTTTCGGGAACCAATCCTTTGATTTACGATCCACGGCGCCGGCTGTTATGGACCACCGGTTCCGCGTCTTTCGACCAGGGAGGGGTGATGTCGATCGATCCGCTCACCGGTCGGACGTCCGAGTTCATCGTGTTTGCCGGTGGCGCGCTTCCCGGCACACTCGCACTCTCCGGCAACGGCCGTTATTTGTACGTGGGGATCAACAGCTCGCCCGACGTGATGAGGCTCGATCTGGACACGGATCCGCCCGGCCGGTTGTGGATTCCCCTGCGGGGTGAGGCCAGCCCTTTCAGTCAACGCGCGGCCGACATCGAAGTGCTCGATGGCGATGGCACGGCGATTCTGGTGGCCACGGCGCAGGACAAGGAAGTGCTTGTGATCGATGGCGTCCAATCCCGGCCGGCGCGCGTCCTCGGGAGAAACGTGATGCGGATCGAGCGCACCGGCCTGCCCGGAGTATTCGCGGGTATCAGCGATTGGCTGCCTTTTGAGCTGCTGCGGCTTGTCGTCAACGAGGAAGGGGTGTCGATTGACGAAACTCTGGATATCGACGGGGTTCGCGGCGTCGACATCGTCGGGGACGGCCCATGGGTGTTGAGTACCGAGGGCCTGCTTTTCGATATTCGGGGACCCACGCAGAAGTGGAACCTCGGGATGAAAGGCCGTCCGTGCCTTGATTTCGCCGCCAACGATCGCGCCTATATCGTCACTGGCCGGGCGTTGCATGGATTTGACGCGGTCACGGGCGAGACTTTCGGATCGCTTTCTCTGCTGGACACGATTTTTGATGACTGGGCGGGATCGTGCGTCCGGTGGGGTCTGGACGGTTTCGCCATTCAGGGGACATATCGACTTGTTCTCGCGCGCTGGACCCAGGCGATCCCGGAACAGGCCGACGACAATGCGAACGGGATTCCCGACCGCTGGGAAGCGATGCACTTGGGACCGTTTGGCGGTGACTTGCGGGCCGATCCGGATGGCGACGGGTTGCCGAGCGGGATCGAGTATGTTTTCGGGACGGCGGCGGGGCGCTCGACCGCGGATCCCCAGCGTGTGAGCCGGCCGGAGCCGGGCGTGGTGCGGCTTGTTTTCCCGCGGCGCGCCGGGATCGAGGCGGGGTTCTATGGGTATGAGGCGTCGGCGCCCGGTCTGGACGCCTGGATCCGGGTCACGCCGGAGCGTGAGAACGTGCTTTCCACCGAGACCGTGGACGGCGTCGCGATCGAGACGGTGGAGGCGGAGTTCCGGCTTGCGGATTCGCAGGCGGGATTCGTGCGGCTGGTGTGGCTGGGCCGCTGACGGCATGAAGGCAATGATCATGAGAACTCCGCTTGTCGCATCGATGCTTGGAGGGCTGCTGACGGCGGCGTCGGCCGCCACGCTATTCGAGGACGGGTTCGAGGACGGCACGCTCGGCGAGCGGTGGACGGTCAGCACGACCCACGACGGGCGCGTCGCGATCACGACGGCGTTCGATCCCGCGAGCGGCGAGCGGCATCTGGTTCTCGATGACCAGACGGACGACGCGGTGGCCTCCGTGGCCGAGGCAACGCTCAGCCTGAATCTGCGCGACAAGCGGAACGTAACGCTTTCGTTCAAGGCGAGGAGCCTCGGGAACGAACCGGATCCTCCACCGGCGGGCGATTTCACCGATACACGCGCCTTCGATGGTGTCAGCATCAGTCTCGACGCGGGCACGACATGGCGCACGGTGCAGTCGTTCGAGAATCTGACCGCGCAATGGACGGCGTTCGCCATCGATCTGGACGCGATCGTCGGCGGCGCCGATGCGTACGGCGCCACGGAGGTGCGCCTCCGGTTTTCGGCTTACGATAACTCACCTGCGCCGACGGACGGTATCGCCATCGACGACGTCAGTGTGCAGGGCGATGAAATCACGCGGGCGTTCCTCGAGCTGCCGGGCACGGCATTTCAGGAAGGAAGCGGGCCACACGACGCCTTCATCGTCGTTTCGCCTGTGCCGGCCTCCGATCTTGTTTTCACGCTCGAAACGTCCATTGCCGGCCAGCTTTCCCTGCCGGCCACCGTCACAGTGCCGGCAGGAGAAACCGCGGCCGGGTTCAGCTTTTCCGTCGTCGATGATTCGCTGTTCAATAAATCGCGCACACTGTCGCTGGCCCTCGCCGCGCCCGGCGTGCTCGCCACGCCCGCGTCCATCAACATTGCCGACAACGATGAGCCCGAGTCCAGGCTCACCATTCCGTCCACGCTCACCGAAGGCGAACCCGCCGGCGCCAACGCCACTCTGGCCATCAACCTCGTTCCCACCGCGCCGGTGAACTTCCTGCTGACCACGACGCCCCCGGGCTACGTCAGCGTGCCCACGGTCGTCACTATCCAACCGGGGCAGACGGAGGCCGGGTTTCCCATCAGCGTCAGAAACAACACGCGCATCGAAGATCCTGTGGTGGTCACTTTCAGGGCCACATCCGAGGGGGTCGCGCCGTCCATCGCCGAATGCACCATCATCGACGATGAGCCCAGAGTCCTCAGCCTGGAATGGCATCTCACCACCGTCATCGAAGGGGAGACGCTTTCCGGCACGGTCAGGATACCGGGCACGCTGAAGACAGATCTCTCCATCGGAATTGAATCGACGCCGCCGGGACTGATGATCCTGGTCGAGCCCGTCACGATCAAGGCGGGCGCCACGGAGGCGAACATCCAGATTCGTGCCGTCAACGATTCGGTGGCGCAACCGACGCGAAGCGTGTCCATCAGGGCCACGGCGCCCACTTTCAGCGGCGATTCGTATCTCATCACAGTGCGCGACGATGATCCTGCGGTTTACCGGTTGGACAGTTCCCTGGCCGATTCGCTGGAAGCAGACAATTCACACCTGATTTCCGTGCGGCCTTACGATTTCCACGATGAGCCCCTGAGCAGGGTGACATCCAGTCTCGGCTTCCAACTCGAACTGACCGACGGCACTCTCCTGCCCTTGGAGACCGTGGAAACCGGAACGAGGAGCGTGCGAGTCACCATTCCCCCGGTGAGCCTGTCGCCGGTTCGTTTTGTCATGACCGATGAACGCGGGGTTCGCGGAACATCCAGGTTCTTCGAGGTGACACGCAGGTTTCCGCTTGCGGCGAATGATCTGGTCTGGGACAGCCGCCGCAACCGGCTGTACGCCAGCGGCGCCACGGCCACCGGCAGCCCGCATCAAGGAAAGGTGGTCGCCATCGACCCGACCACACTGCAGGTCCACGCGGAATTCGAGCCGGCCGCGGAACCGAACCTGCTCGCGCTTTCCGACGACGGCGAGCGGCTGTACGTCTCGTTGAACGACGGAAACATCGTCACGATCGATCCTGAGGCATTCACCGCGTTGCGCACGTTTTCGGCCGGTGCGAGCCCCACGCACGGCCCGCTCCACGCAAGGGACATGGTTGTGGTTCATGGCCAGCCCGATGTGCTCGTGGTCCTCCGCGCCCATGGCGGTGACACTCCAGGCCCCAACAGCATCGCCGCCTACCGCGAAGGCGCGCTGCTGCCGGCAAGCACGCCCGAGGACGGGCCGGTGTGCGAAGCCATCGAGGCCTCCGAGGATCCATCCGTTATTCTCGGCTATGAGAGCGGGTCACAGACCGGCACGCTGCGCCGGCTGCGGCTGAGCGATGAGGGAGTCGCCTGGGAGGGCAGCCTCCAGCTTGATAGGGGTGGATACTCTGGCGACTTCAAAGTCGAGGGCGGTCTCGCTATGTTCGGTTCCGGCCCCGTCGTTGACATATCGAGCGGCCGCTGGATGGACTTCCTGCCTCCGTCGTCAGTTTTTCTCCGAAAACTGGCGCCGGAACTCTCGCAAGGCAGAGTGT
>CAZYHO010000194.1:0-8525 GCA_964647495.1 uncultured Akkermansia sp.
TTCGTGGTTCATGGGACTCAAAGTGACTTCACCAGGCGATTTGGCAGTTCTCGGGCAGGGCGGCGCATCTTGCCCGCCGGACGGGGCGTCGCGCCCCGTCCATCGAGCGTCCCGCTCCTTGTAGCGGCAAACGTGTGTGCGCACACGGTGCGAGACGCACGATGTATCCGGCGAGACGCCGGATACGGCGGGCGGGACGCGCCGCCCTGCCCGAGAACCAGATCATGCGGCGCGGTCAGCGCTCTCCAGGAAATCAGCGCCAACTGACGAATCTTTTATGGCCGCGTCCCTAAGCCCTATGTGCCCATGGCTCAGCGCGCCACTTCCAGCTTCACGCGGGCCAGCCCTTTGCTGCGAACCCCGATCCGATCCGCCGCCGCCCGGGAGAGATCGATGACGCGACCGCGCACGTGCGGGCCCCGGTTGTTGATACGCACGACGCAGCTTTGCCCGGTCCCGAGGTTCGTGACGCGCACGCGCGTGTTGAAAGGAAGCCTCTTGTGCGCCGCGGTCATCGAATTCTGGTCATACCGTTCGCCGCTCGCGGTCTTCCGGCCGTGCCACCGCCCGCCGTACCACGAAGCAATCCCCGATTCCAGGTGCTTCCAGCTCCCGCCGGTCGCGCCGGCCTCGTATCCGGGCAGCTCGACGGCATGGTGCTTCCCCGCGCACCCGGCCGACAGCGCCGCCACGGCCATGAGCGTCATCCATCGCACTCTCATCCGCCCCTCCTAACACGACCACCCTTCACCTGTCACGTCGAATTCAGAGTGGGGAGTGGGGACAGACACCTTGTGCGATACCAGAGGTCAGAGGTCAGGACCAACACGGTGACGCACCAAGCTTCGCGTTTCCGCCTGAAGGCGGGACTCCAACCCAACGATTTTCCGCACAGTTTTTCAGTTGGAGTCCCGGCGGAAAGCCGGAACCTCGGACGGCCCATAGGCCCATAGGCCGCATAAGCCCCATAAGCCCCATAAGCCCATAACTTATCGCCTGGGAGGCGGGGCCTCTTTGACGAGCGCGCCGTGATCATCGCTGAGGACGAGGATGGCGAAGCGGGTGGCGGCGTTGAGGTCGTCGGTGCTGAGGCTGGCGTAATCGAACCGGCCGCGCAGGTCGGTATAACCGTCCTTGTAGAATGCGGGACGGCCGTTGACCTCGGCATACACCTTGACGTACGTGCGCGGCAGCGGCCGCTCGTCCTGCGCATGCCGCACCTGCAAGTGGCCGAAGTTTTCGCTCACGGAAACCTTCAGTTCGTTCGCGTACACCGCCTGCGCCTTCCGCTGGCCCGCGGCCACCACCTCGACAAGGACGTTCCGGTTCTGGAATTCCCGAGGCAAGCTGACTTCCTCGACGGACGACGCCGCGCTGGCCGGGCGGCGCACCTCCGACTTGTTCGGCACGATCTGGGCAAACCGGCTGCTGTCCTGCCCGACGAATGGATTCGTGCTGAAGAGGAACTCGAGGTCCATGAGATAATAATTCACCGTGACCTGGGGCAGGTTCCATGTGTCGAGGACCAGCCGTTTGCCGTCGAGCTTGAACTCGAAACGCGGTTGGGCGGAAGCGAGCGCTTCCTGGGCCTGGTCGCGGTCCTCGGGTCTCGGCTCGGAGGGCGCCTTGCCGTCGATTTCGTCGAGCTGCGCGAGGAGCTGGGTAAATTTCTCGCGCCAGTGGTCGACCGGCTCGTTGGCGCGGGCGGCGGCCAGCGTGCGCGCGGCGGCGGCATCGCCTTGCGCCAGCGCGAGCCAGGCGGCCGTGTAGTCATACTGGAGCGCGGTGGGGGTCGCCTCCCTGCTGCCGGCTTCGCGGAAGAAAGCGATGGCCTCCTCCACGCGATCCTGGAGCAGCAGATACCCGGTGAGTGCGAGCCGGTCGGCATTGTCCAGCGCCGGTTTGTGGGCCAGGATGGCGAGGAACCGCTGGTATTGTTCGCGGAAGCGGTCGTTGAGGATCGTGCGGTCGGCGCCAAGCCGATGGGCGCGCGCGTTGACCAGCGGCGAATACTCGAGATGCTCGTAAGTCAGGCGCTCCACCGGATCGATATCCACCAGCGGCGACCGCAGCCAGGGGCCGGCCTGGGCGATCAGGGTTCCTTCGTGGCGCAGGAATTCACGAAGCGCGGACGTGTCGTTGTGAACCAGGGCGTAGGAGTACGTGATCGGGTGCCAGACACGGCGCCCGGCCAGCCGCGCGACCAGCGTGCGGAAGAAGTCCGGCCGCTCGCGCACGCGCCAGGCCACTCTGTCGAGGTCGAGTGTGCGCAGGTTGGCCGCGTCGAGGAACGCGAGCACCTCGGCATCGGTGGCGTTCTGGGAAACGTATGCCCAGCTCGTGGTGTCGGCCACGCTCGGTTCGTCGACCACCTTGAACGTGGCGGGCTCGGCGAAAGCGACCACTTTGCCCTCGCGGGAGACGTGAACCGGGAAGTGTTCGAAGGCGCCGGGCTGCGGGAAATAGAACGCGATGTCCTGCGTGTGGGTGCGGAATGGCTCGAGCAGCAGCGGCACACTGCGCGTCACCTTGGAGCCGGCGGCCGGGCGCGCGCCGCGCGGGATCTGGAAAAGCACGTCCAGCTTCTGCGTCGAACTCGTCGGGTTCGTCACCACCACCTGCGCGCCGTAAAGCACACCGGCCTGGAATTCGCCGGTCACGAACTTGTCGATCTTTCCGCCGTCCGGCTGCGGGATGTAGCGGTCGTCGGCACGGTAAAAATTCTGGCTCACGAGCAATTTCGCGCCGGTGTCGTCGACCGGCGCCGGCTTGATCGCCTGATGATACAAAATGACCGGTGTTTTGGGCGTGAGTGTGAGCGCCCCGTTCTCGGCGACCTCCGCCTCGATCGGCTGTGCCTGGTTCGGAAACGGCAGGTCCAGCACGGCGAGCGCCAGCATCATCTCGGTGAAATTGCGCGTCGCCTCCGCCACGTGCGCCGACACAAAACTCCCCTGCCCCGACCACTTCGCATAGTCCTGCCAAAACCGGTTCGCCTGCACGAGCGAAGCATCCTGCTGGCCGATCAGCAGTTTCCAATAGTTGTTCTCGGCCCACTCCTGCGTCACACCAAGCACACGGTAAAACACTTCCGCGCGCGTCTGGACGCGCAGCGCCGCATCCATGTCTTTCATGTTGGCGTCGAAGAATCTGGCGGTGATGAAGTCCGCCCTGTTCTGTCCGGCTTGCGCCACGGCGCCACCAGCCGCCGCCTCCACTTGCAGGCCGGAAAACGCCAGATCCACCGGGGCGCCGTCCGCCCCGAGGGCTGCCGCAGGCGCAGGCGGCGGGGTGGTCGGAGTCATCGGGAAACCCGGCATTTCCATAACCTCCGGCAGTGATTCTCCAGGAGCCCCGGATCGGCGCGCGAGCCCTTCCCGGGCGCGGCGCAACACATCCTGCCGCTCATTGAGACTCTTGCCCAGATTTCGGCCATCCTCAGCGCCCTCGCCCTCGCCACCCACGCCGGCGACGGTATCAAACTCCAGCGCAAATCCGCGCAGGGCGGTCTCGAGGCGGCGGCGGTCGTCCTCGCGGTTCACCGGGGTCAGGGCCAGCCAGTCGGCCAGGGCGCGGGTTTCGGCGTCCATCTGCCCCGGCAGGCGGCGGCCGAGGAGGAGGCGTTCGAGCGTATTCAGCCGGCCGTAGCGCCAGGGTTCGAGGTAACGCGACAGGTCGATTTCGAGCAGGTATTCGTCGAGGAACGTGTGGTCTTTTTTGTTGGCGAGGTGCGGCTGGACGACCGACGCGAAAAAGGCCGGATCCTTGCGCGCGATGAAGAACGCCAGCTCATGACAGGCGTGCTTCGAATACAACTCGCGCTTCCGCTTTTCATCGAACGTCGGCCAGTCGAGGATGAAGGCGAATTCCGCGAGCGTTTGATTGCCGGAGAGCGTGCGGAGCAGCGTATAAACGCGGCCGAGGTGGTCGTACGTCTCGAAGCGCGCCGAAATGGCGTCGGGAATCACATGCGGCGCGGCCTGCTCCAGCACGACCGTCCCGTCCTGTTCGGCAAAGTGCCCCTGCGGATCCAGACCGTGGAGCAGCCGCAGGTCGCGCGTGACGATCGGTTTCGCCGGCAGGGCGACGGTTCGCGCGACCGAGGCGACTCCGTTGAGCGCGAGCACATGCACATGCGAGGCTCCCGCCACGCTCGCGAGCGGGATGCGGATCAGGCCGTTTTCGCCCGGCTTGACGTTGAAGGTGACCGGCGCGGTTGATGCGAGGAAATCGAACGATGGATCGGACAGCACCTCCGGAGCCCCGCGGAACTGCGGCGCTTTGTCATCGGCGAGGGACTTGCTGCGGGACTCGAGTTTCTCCATCTCGGCCTGTTTTGCCTCGGCGAGCCGGGTGAACCGGTCACCGACCTGGGCATCTTGTTTCGCGGTCACGGTGTCGCGCACCGCCCACGGGTTCAGCAACAAGCCGGGCCGCGGCAGCATCACGCCGGGCAAGTGGCTGGCGGCGAGGCGGTCGAGGATGTAGCGGATTTCGTCGCCGAGATGGCGGCCGCTCACGTACTGGCTCAAGTTGTCCCCGGGCGCGCCGGCGAGCAGTCCGGGAGGCGCGAAGTCGCCGAGCAGCGCGAGCGGCGGTGCGGGCGCATAGCGGGTGGCGGCCAGGTGGACGCGGGTGAGCGGGTCGGCGTTGGCCACGCGGATGACGAGCGTCTCGCCCTCGACCTGCACCGACGGGATGTGCAGCGGCGGCGCGTGCGGGGACTCGAGCAGGCGTGCCGGCGACGCGATGAAATGGCGGACGCGCCGCCCTTTGGCGATGCGCAATACGATGACGCGCCCTTCGGGGCGGATGTGCAATTCGTAATCGCCGGGCGGCAGGTCGCGCGCCTCGATGAAACCGTCCGCATCGGCAAGCTTGTCCGAGTGGTCCGCGACCGGACCGCTGTCGGCGCGCACTTCGAGCAGCGAGGCCTCGGCGGCGCGGGCGAAGGACGCCACGCGCACTGTTTCGCCGGCGGGGGCGTGGATGTTTGTGGCTGTGTTGACGGTGTCTTCATCCAGCGTCCACTCGCGCGGGAGATTGTTCGAACCGGAGGCGCTGACGTGCGTGATGCCGTCGAGCGCGCCGAGGGCGAGGCGTCCGTTTTCGCCGGTCTTGAGCGAGTGGCTGATCGGGTTTTCGTAATCGCGATGCCTGAAGACCAGATGCACGGCGCGCTCGGGTTTCGGTTCGCCGTTTTTCCCGCGCTCCTCCAGGAACCAGCCGTCCGCGGCCCGGCCCAGGTACAGGTCGCTCACGATCGGCAGCATGTCGATGCCGTTGCCGGTCCATCCCCAGCTCACTGAAAGCGGGATCGGCTTGCCTTCGCTGAGCGATTTCACCTCGCCGGTCAGCGTGACGCTCAGTGCGGCGAGCCGGTCGGGTACCTTGAATCCGTGGGTGCTCTCGCGGTCGTCGTGCAGTTTGAAATCGACGATCGTCGCGGTGGTCGCGATGCCGTAGTTGTCGGCGCTGGTGAGCGTGAGGACCGGCTTTTCGATCAAGGCAGCCGAAACCGGCTGGCCGTTGAGCACGAGGCGCGGCCGGATGGCCAGCATCGCCTGCGCGCCGGACAGGACTTGCTCGCGCTCGACGTGGAAACCGGCTGTCAGTTCATACGCTTCGGCGGCCAGGCCGATAGTCGCGAGGCTGGCGAATCCCGCGCCGTCATGCAGGATGACCGGCTGCGGCCCGGGATGCGCGGTGAAGGGAATCACGATTTCGCCGTTCGCGGCGGGGTCGAGGCGCCTGCCGGCAAACGTGATGTGCGCCTGTGGCACGGGTTCGTACGCTTCGTCGAGCACCGTGATCGCGGTGCCGGCGCTGCTCGCCCGCGTCAGGTAATGCAACTGCCCCTTGCGAATCAGCGCGCGCGAACTGCGGCCGTTGCCGATCAATTCGACCACCCACACGCCGCGCCGCGCCGCGATCTCGGGCAACTCGATCGTGCGGCGGAGGCGCCGCAGCGGCGGGGCCGCCGTGTCGATCGTCCTCTGCGTCGCCGCCACGAGGCCATCGAGATCGATGTCGGTCCCGATCGGCCGGCCGGTCGCCTCGTAACACGCCGCCGTGTTCAACTCGAATATCTTGATGGTGACCTGAGACGCGTTCTTGACCCACACGTCGAGCGACACCGCGTCGCCCGGAGCAAAGCGCGGCGGATTTGACAGGTCGAAGTCCAGATCCACGCGCCGTTTCAGCGCATCGTATGCCTCCGATGTGAGTGCCGAAGCCAGCGTCTCGGCGAGCCGGGCGTCGTCGACACCGGCGGTCAGACGTGCCTCCGCGAATATCGCATTGAGCCAGCCAGCCTCGAAGTACGGGGCGTAAACGGCCGGCGAGTCGGCGGCCGCCAGCAGCCGGAGCAGGTAATCGCGCACCAGCCCGTCGTCCGTGCCGATCGGCGGCCGCTTCGTGACGCTGGAATAGTCTGCCCCGAGGTCGGCCGGGAACGACCACACGCGCTGGTCGCGCTGCCAGACGGGATTGATATAATGCACCGCGCGCGGGAGCTTGACGTATTCGAGGAAGAGCGCGGCATCGTACTGCCCGCGCGTCCGCGCCAGGTCGAGCCGCTGGTAGAGAATGTGCGCCTTCAGCGAGTTGAAGGCAGGATCCAGGCCGGACACGAATGTCCACGCCCGCGCCAGCCAGGCTTCGCGCACCGCCGGATCGCGGTCAGCGTCGTCGTCCGCGCCGGGCCGCAGTTTGCCGAGGTAGGTGAGCACGTACCTTTCGTGGCGCAGCAGGTCGACCGCCGCCGGATCGGCTCCGGGTTCCGAAACACGCAGACGCCGCAATTCATCGAGCTGCGCCAGCATGAGCGCACCGTGGATCGCAAACTCGCCGAACCCGCGGCTCTCGGGCGTCGCCAGATCCGCCGCGATCGCTGCGACCAGTCCCGCCACGTCCGGCCGCGTCAATTTCGCCAGCGCCGCGCGCCGCTGCGCCGCCGAAAACTCATGCCCGCGCGCGATCAGCCGCGCCACCGCCCGCTCGGACAACCGCTCCAGGTGATCCACACCGGCCGTGGCCTCCTGCAAAAACTTCTCCTCCGCTATCAGCGCCTGATCGAGCACCACCGGCAAGTTAGGCTTCGCGCTCGGCACCTCCCGCTCGTGGTTCAGCGGCAGCATCAGCCGGTCGCGCAAAAACGTCAGCGTCCCGCCAGGATCCACCCCGTAGTCGATCAACGCCTGCCGCGTCTCCAGTGCCCGCCGGCTCGCCGAGTCCGGCGACCGCTTCGCCCATTGCGCCAACATCTCGCGGAATTCGTCCCGGCGCTCCGCATTCTGATAATGCAGCGCATGGTAAAAATAATACTCCTCCGTCCCCGGAATAAGCTGCCGCAACGCCTCCTCACGATCCCCGGCCAGCGCAAACTTCTCGACAAATCCGATCTCGTGCGCCGCACACACCTCCGCCGGCAACCCCAGCGAGGAAATCGCCGTCGCCGCCAGCGCGGCCGCCATCCGCCCCGCACGCCCGTGCGGAACACTTTGTGATTCTATCATTCGAGTTTTCATGGATGCTTCAGTAGTCGAGGGTCAATCAATACACAGTACAACAATATACGTAGAATATGAAAATTATAAGGATCCGCAAACCTTTCCTCCCCGCCCCATTCTACCCTGCCCAAAACAAAAAAGTACCTCGAATGGGCTCATCAACGGCAGCCGACGCCAATCGCCACATCCTGTGAAATCGTCCTGGACCCCTCCGGCCCACACCCGAACGATCCCCACGTCATGCCCGAAGGCATTGAATGGCAATGATTTGTTCGTGTGCATTCGTGTGCATGCGCGTTCCACCACAGGTCCCGGATCAGCCCGTCTCCGAGAAAACGTGCTCCCCTGCCGCTTCTTGGAGAATTTCCCCCAGCCACCGCCATCACCGGCAAACCCAGGGAGGGTGTTGTCGTTCAGGTGGAAGGATGGCGAGGATCGACTCCGCAAGCTCCATCAGCACACCCTCGGCAACGGTCTGGTTCTATTTCAGCCAGTGGCATCGCCCCAGGATTTGGATCCCCCCCGATCGAAGAGGGCTGAAAGCCCGGTTTATCCTCGAGCGTAACGTCTCGCTTCGATCTTCATGATCCACAGGTTAGCCCTTGTCCTCCTCTGCATCGATGAGCGAATGATAGGGCGGGCTTTCAGCCCTTTCCTGGTGTGTGGCGGCCATTCCTGGGGCGATGCCCCAGGCTGGCAGAGGGCCGGGACGTTGGCCCAGGGGGTGCGCACACACCACTCCGCACCCGGCTTCGCGCTGCCGCCTCAAGACGGGACTCCAACTCAACGGTTTCCTCACGAATCCGTTGCCGCGCGGGAATCATGTGAAAAACCGGATTTAGAGGGGGGAACAATCGTCTTCATTTCAGGCGATGCGCAGGCCTTGCTGCCCGGACCTCTCACGCTGGTGGTTTTATCAGCGGGAACGGTTTCCCGTCGTCGCGCACGGGCTGTTGATTGCGGCCTTCAGCGGGTCGGCGGTCAGTTTTTCGGCGCTGCTGCGCGGGGGATCGC
>CAZYHO010000195.1:0-8510 GCA_964647495.1 uncultured Akkermansia sp.
CTACCCAACGTCGTTCCGCACAGCTTTTGAGTTGGAGTACCGGCTTCAGCCGGGCAGCGAAGCCTGGTGCGCACACACCATTCCGCACCAGGCTCCGTGGGGCGTTGTTTGGAAGGAGTTGTTGAACCAGCTCGAGCGAAGTACGTCTGCGCCGGTCAACCGTCGCCGGCCCTCACTTGGCCGCCCAGGCGGCGGCGTTGGTGAGGAGTGTCTGGAAGGCGGGGAGGTCGTGGGCGCGTTCGTCGTGGCCGGGGGCGATGCAGACGATGCGGGCTTTGGGGTGGGCGACGGTCCAGATGCTGGGAAATGTCTTGCCGCTCTGGGGGCTGGTCGCGGTCGCGAGGACCTTGGTCGGTGAGCCGTTGGGGTCGAGGATGGAATAGTAGAGTTCGTCGACGACGCTGAATCCATCGCCCAGGCCGGCGGTGACCGGGTGCTCCTTGTCGGTGATCTGGACTTTGAATTCCTGAATTGAATCGTGGCCGCGCGAGCCGCCGCCGACGAAGACGCGGTTGTAGGTCTGGTTGTCGCCGAAATTATACCAGATTCCGGCGTGGAGGATGACGAGGCCGGTGCCGGCGTCGGCGGCGCGGCGCAGGGCGAGCTGGAACCCGAGTCCTCCGAACGGCCCCTGGTTCGTGCTGTACACCACGGCATCGGCCTCGGTGATGAGTGCGGTGGCCTGCTCGACCGAATCGACGTACCGGGTGGAAAAGCCGGCTTTGCGGAGGATCGCGGTGTCGGCCTCGTTGAACCAGCGCTGGAAGTCGTGCGACGACCCGCCGCCGATGAGCAGGAGCTTTTTCTTGTCCGGCTCCCAGGCATCGGCCGGTGCTGTCGGCTGGCTGGTGGCGGCGGTTTCACCGGTGGAGCGGAGTTCCGGACCGCCGCCCTGTTTCTCGGTGCCGGGGAGTTCCACGGTGATGGCGGCGACGACGGGGGCGACGACGTTGTCGGAGGTTTCGAAGGTGAGCGACGTGATCACGTCGGCTTTCGCCGGCACGAGCGTCATGACGCGGATCTGGCCGCCGTTGGTCAGGCCGCGCGCGCGTTTCGAGCCACGCACATCGGTGTCCCCGATGTAATCGACGAATTCCACGCCGTTGCGGAAGTTGAATGTTTCCTTCGACCCGTCGGCGTACTGGATCGTCAGGCGCATGGCCGGGCGGCCGCGCGCCTGGTCACCGCCGAACGGCCACGCCCATCCGCCCACGCCGCTGAGGAGGTGAAGGCGCTGGGCGGCCACTCCCACGGAGACCTCGACGCTGTTGGGAAGGCTGCGCGCGAAGTTCCCGCCGCTTCCGCCTTTGAGCACGATGAGATTGCGCCCGCCGATGGCCTTCGCCGGATCGGTCAGGTAAAACGGCACGCCTTCGACTTCGATGTCGCCGAAGCGCCGCAGCTTGACCGTTTCGCCGGCGGCCTCCTGCGAGATGAAGAGCCCGCGGCGGCCATCGGCTGTGGCGGACTTGGCGACGTCGATCACGCGGTATTTCCCGGCGGCGTCACCGGCCATGTAGGCGAGGATATCGCGGAGGATTTCGCCGCCGAGCGCTTCGAGGCCCTCGGGCATGAGCGAGCGGCCGGTGTCGGTGCGGAGCTTGATCTTGTTGGTGGGGATTTCCACCTCGCCGGTGAGGGTGCGCAGCAGCACGGAGGCGTTGTTCTGGCGCGCGATCACGCCCGCGTAGAACTGGCCGTCGGTGGTTTCGAAATTCCAGGCGTTGAAGCTCGGGTCGACTTCGCGGTTCGGGTCGACGATGTGGACGAGCAATTCCTCCGGCCCGTGCGCGCCCATGCCGGTGAGCGCCGGTCCGATTTCGACGCCCTCGTCGCCGAGTTTGTGGCAGGTGGCGCAGCTCACGGTGAACATGAGTTTGCCGTTGGCGAGATCGGCCGGCTGGGTGACGACCGGCACGAGGGAGGCGATGATTTCGTTCTTGGCTTTCTCGTTCGGGTTGAGTTCGTCCTTCATCGCGTTGGCGCGCTCGGCTACTTCCCTGGACGGGTGCGTGCGCAGGCGGTACGCGTTGGCCGGGCCGAAAGCGGTGGCGTCGATCTTCTTCTCCTTCACAGCGTCGAGCAGCGCCATCGACCAGTCGGCGCGCTTGAGGAGAGTTTCGAAGGCGGTCGACTGCACGCCGGGATCCAGCTTGGCGTACGCGCCGGTCAAAATCCCGCCCGCCGCGCGTTCGTCGGTGTCGCCCAGCGCCTCGATCAACCCTTGTTTCAGACCCGGCGTATTGCCGTCGGCCAGCAACTGGGCTTCGATCGCCGGCAGAATGTCGTCGCTCGTCGACCGAATGCCGAGCAGGCTGCGGGCGGCCGCCACGCGATCGGCGTCGGCCGCCTGAGTGCCGGCCAGCGTGGCGGCCAGATTCTTGCGGATTTCGGCGATGACGTCGGTGAACTCCCCGCGGCCGGCATCCCACTTCACGCTCAGAGGCAGCGCGGTGCTGCTCGCGCCGCTGGAAATCAGCGTGGTCAGCGCGGCCTTCAGCTCGGGCGTCATCGGGGGCACCTCGGCGAGCGATTTCCCGAGGGTGTCGAGGATGCGGACTTTGAGCGTGTCGGCGCTCGCCGGTTTCCCGGCCAGCGCGATGACCAGCCGGGCGGCGGCCGGGGCGTCGTTCGCTTCGGCGAGTTTGGTGACCAGCGTGTTGACGAGCGGCGTCAGGCTGGCGGCGTCGGCGGCTTCCAGGGCGGCGGCGATGCTGGCGGCCGGGTTGCGCGTGGCGGCGCCGATGGCCGCGCTGCGCTGGAAATCGTCGTCGAATTTCGACCACGCCGCGATCAACGCCTTTGCGGCAGCGTCGTCGAGTTCGCCCGCGGCCAGCGCGCGCAGGGCGGCCAGCCTCACCGCAGCATCGGCGTCATCGAGCAGCGCGGCCGTGGCGCCGGCCGGCTGGGCGGTCGCTTCGGCGACGAGCGCCGCGTTGCGCCGCACGGCCGCGTCGGCATCCGTGAGAAATTGCCGCGTCCACCAGGCGATGTCGACGCCCGGGATGGCGGCAAGCGTCCACAGCGAGGCGATGCGGCCTTCCGGTTCGAGCGCCTGGATGGCGGGCAGAAGATCGGGTGAGATGGTCTCGGCGCCCGTCGCCGTTTCGGCGATGAGCCGGTGGGCAAGAAGCCGGACGTGGCGGTTCGCGTGGCGCAATGCCCCGGCGAGCGCGCGGCGGTCGGCGCCGACGAGATTCGGCACATCGAGTTTCGCGGCCTGCTTGTGATGGACTTTCCAGATGCGGCCGAAGTAGTGGTCGCGATCCGGGCGGACGGCGGCATTGACGCGGTTGTGGTCCGGGCCGCGCGTGTCGTTGTGGATGACCGCCTGGTTGTAGAAATCGGCGAGGTACATCGCCCCGTCCGGGCCGACGCGCACTTCGATCGGCCGCCACCACATGTCCTTGCTCCGGATGAATTCGGTCTCCTCGCGGCCGGGCAGCTTCTTCGCCGAATAACTCGCGCCCTCCGCGGTCAGCCGCGTGTGGTGGACGACGTTGATGGTCGGCTCCGTGGTGAAATAGTCGCCGTTGTATTCCGCCGGCCACGATCCGCCGTCATAAACCACCGTTCCCGCCGCCGCGGTGAAAGACCCGACCCAGTCGATCTGGACGTATGCCAGTTGCTCCCACGACATGAGCGGGAAGGCCTTGGGCGATGGCTCGACGACGTGGTAACTCGCCACACGGCCGACCGATCCGCGGGCCAGCGCGTACTCGGGCAGGATGGTGTGCATGAGAAGCTGGCCGCTGGTCGGCTGGGTCCACATCACGCGGTTGTCGCCCGTGATTTGCAGGCCCCAGGTGTTGCCGCCCTTGGAGGAATACTGCTCGAACGCGGAGCCGTCCGGCTTGAAGCGCACGACGCCCGATCCGATGCCGCCAAAGCCCTTCGATCCGTCGCCGTTGCGCACGTCCGGCGAGCTGCTGTAGCCGTGGGTCGCGTAAATCCAGCCGTCCCATCCCCAGCGCGGGTTGTTGATCACGGCGTGCGTGTCGTTGGTGCCGAGGTTGGTGTAGAGTTTCTCGACCTTGTCCGCCTTGCCGTCGTGGTCGGTGTCGCGCAGGAAAAGGATGTCCGGAGCCTGCGTCACGATGACGCCGTCCTTGTAGAAGACGAGGCCGGTCACGAGGTCGAGGCCTTCATAAAAGACGTCCTTTTTGTCCATGACGCCATCGCCGTCGGTATCCGAGAGGATGCTGATCTTGTCGCGGGCCGGCCGGTCCTGGGCTCCCGGAGCAAAATCAATCCCGCCGCGATCTTTCCACTCCTTGCCGCGGTAGTCGGGCCGCATGCCGCGCCGGCCGTTCGGGTACTCCGGCGTTTCAGCGACCCATAGCCGCCCGGCCGCGTCCCAGTCGAAGTTCATCGGTTTGTTGATGAGCGGCTCGGCCGCCACCAGCGACATCTCGAAATCCGGATGAATCTCGAGATTGGCGAGCGTCTGTTCCGGCCGCTGCGGGCCGCCTTCGGGGTACGTCAGCGCCGAGATTTCCTCGGGCTTGCAGAATTCGTCGATGTTTTCGCGGTGGCCGGCCCAGGCGATGCCGCGGAGGAGGACGGCGCGGTAGTGGGGCAGCGCAAAGTTTTTGTAAAGGTGGCCCGGGATGCTGACGAACGCGCGGTACGGCTTGTCGCCACCCTCGGCCGTGCGCTCGTACACCCACATCTGCGGCTGGATATCGTAAATGTGCGGCCTGTTCCCCTCGGCCGGCTGTCTCCCTTCCAGCACGTTCGGCGTATAGCTCGTCGCCAGCACCCGCACGTCCGGCGAAATGTCCATGTCGTAATAGATCTCGTCGTCCATGTGGAAATTCGACGCCCCGTTCGTGATCGGGTGGCCGCCGTCGATCCGCTGGCTTTCGACGTAGTACAAATCCATCGGCCCCTCGCGCCATTTTGTTTTGTTGGGCGTCCAGGAGCCGCCGATGACCGATTTCCACCACGCCGGATTCTTGAACGAGACCGAGGCGGTGTGGATCACGACCAGCCCGCCGCCGCGTTTCACGAAATCGTTGATCATCGCCTCCTGCTCCGGCGTCGCATCCCCGCCCTCCTGCGCGTAGGCCACGATCACGTCGACGTCGCCGATCTGCTCGGGCGTCGGCCAGTCCATCGCCCCGGTGGCTTTGGCGCCACGTTCGTTCAACAATCCCTGCCACTCTTGCAGGAAACGGGGATGCGCGTGCACTTCGGTTCCCCGATTGCTCATCCCTCCACGGATAAAGACTCGCAGGGGCTCGGCTGCAATGGCCTGGGCGGTAACAGCAGCGGCCGCCAGCAGGAGCAGACCGCGCCACAACGGGCGTCGTTTCGAATTCATCGGTGCTAAGTGGAGATTTTTTTCGCTAAAGCGCGGGCACACATCATGACGCTCCGCGAACCATCCGCAAGCGCGCGAAATCGATTCCCGCCGGTCGGGGCGCATCTCCGAAAGTTGCAAAAGAGGGCTGGACTACGACACCCTCCACTTCTTTTCGAACTGATTTGGCAGCTTTCGGAGATGCGCCCGCCCCACCCACACGCCCGCTTCCATGCGGTTTTAAGAATGCCCGCTCCAGAACTCAGCCATCAAAGCGAAGCTCCGGGGTGGGACGCGATCCTCCGGGCGCGTCAGCGGTTGCCGCGTGCAGGGGATGGCCCGGTTCCCGATTCTCCCGAGGCTCCCGGGCAGGAGGCTCACTATTCGTCTGTCGCCCTGAGGTGGTTGCGGCCGCTCTTGAGAACGAGTCGCAACTGATTTTTCGACTCGCAGGGTGACAGACGAATTGCGGCTGCTGGCTCGCACGCAATTCGTGTGTCACCCTGTGGAGGCGGCGGCAACTCTTGAGAATGGATCGCAACATCGCATCCGCTTCGGCCCACACACTTTTTGGTCCGGTACCCCCTTACCGCCTGCCTCATGCCCCTATCCCTCTCCCGCGAGCCAGACGAGAAGGCGGGCGATCGCGAGCTGCGCCGAGGGATCCTTGCCGGCGAGGCGGGTCGCTTCGCCGAGGCGGTTGGCCTCGACAGCGGACCACAGGGTGGAGGCAGGAGCCTCCGCGGCGGCGTCGGGCGGCCGGGAAGGCGGTTGCGAGGCGTCGGCGGCCGGACCGAGGCGCGCGATGAGAGTGTAGTCGCGATCGACCAGTCCGCGGCGGACGAGAGCGCGCCACTGACCGGCCAGCGCGATGAGGCGTGGATGATCGGCGGGCAGCGCGGCGCAAGCGGCCACCACCGGCGCGATGATTTCCCCTTCAAGCAGTTCAGCGACGAGCCAGCCGGGCAATTCCGCCGGCCGTGCCGCGGTCGCCTGCCGCGCGCGAGTCTCGGCGGCGTCACCGGCGAGCCCGTACCGGGCCTGGCGGGCGGTGACGAGCCAGAGCGCCTCGGTGCGGGCGGGTTCGGGCATCGCGGCGCCAGCCGCGGCGGCATCGCGCAGGACAGTCTGGCCGCGTTCGATTTCCAGCGCATCGAAGGCGATGGCGGCCTCGTCGAGCCGCGTCAGGACCGGGCCAAACGCTTCGGGCAAAGCGGACGGCCATGGCAAAGCGGTCGCGGGCGGGTCCAGGTCAGGGTCCGGCTCCACTTCCGTGTCCGCGTTCTGGCTCCCGGTCATCTCTGGCCCGGCTGCCGGCGGCGAAGCCGCCTGCCATGAGGCCGGCAGCCAGTCGGCTTCGATTTTCGCGGCGGGATCGACGTCCCCGCGCCGGCGCAGGGCCTCCGAAATCATGATGATCTCGAGGCGCTGGGCGAGGCCGGGCTCGGATGTGCCAAGGCGCTCGCGCGCCAGGCCGACCCAGTAGAGCGGATTGCGCTCGGTGTCGGCCGGCACGGGTCCGGGTGTGAACCACCACCACAGGAAGAGCCCACAGAACAGGGCTGTGAGGAGTACGCCCAGGCGACTCTCTTTTTTCTTGCTTCTCACGGAGGCGGGAAAATCGGACATGACGGGGATTGGCCGGCGGGCTTCGGGTTTCACGCGAAGCCGGCCGCGCCTGAACGCGCGGACGCGGCTTCCGGGTTCCGTTTTCCTGATGCCCGGTCCGGCACGTCTCTTTATTGAAACTGCGCCGGACAACTGTCCACCGCGTAAAGGTCGATGGTAGTCGACTTGCCGCGCAATTCGTGCGCGCCGAGCGCGGTGCCGTAGGCGCGCCCTCGCGTCCACCCGGGCCACGCATCGAAAAAGTCGCCGCTGACAAGCACGTCGATGCCGAGCGAGCGCGTCATGCTCTGGATGCGAAACGCCGTGTTCACCGCGTCGCCGAGCATCGTGAGCGTGCCTGGCGCCAGTTCGCCGTGCGACACTTCGCCGAGATGCAGAGCCACACCGCAGGCGAACTCGCCATTGGCCGCCTCGAACACGCCGCGCATCGAGTCGTGAATGTCGTACGTCGCCTGCTTCAACGCCATCGCCGCGTTGAGCGCGCGTTCGCGGGCCGGTTCCGCGATGTCGGTCCAGTACGCCAGCACGGCGTCGCCGATGAATTTGTCGATCGCGCCGCCCTGGGCGCCCACGATCGCCTCGCACGCGCCGTACCACGTGCCGATCGCCTGCGCGATGTCCTCGGGCGTGAGCAGTTCCGATAGCCGCGTGAATCCCTTGATGTCGCTGACCATCACGATCATCGGCGCCACGGTCAATTCCTGCGAGGCGGCCTGCCCCTGGCCCGGCAGCGGCATGAGCGGCACGCGGCCGGTCTTGCCCGACACAACCAGCTCGAAGCGGAACTGCGTGTCGCAGATCGAGATGATGTCGCCGCTGGAAAGCGGGCACGTCGTCGTGACGCGCCGCCCGTTCAAATACGAGCCGTTGTAGCTGCCGAGATCGTAGAACCACCATGTGTCCTCGTCCTGCTTGCGGATCATGGCATGACGGCGCGACACCCGCACATCCGGAAGCCGGATGGTCGAGTCCTCGTGACGGCCAAAAATCGCAGTGTCCGGCAATTCGTGCGTCACCCCCCGCGCCAGCTCAACAATACAGGCACCCATGGTGTCGGACCGCTTCTATAAAGCGAGATCCATGCCAGTGGGAAGCGGAATCTGGCGTGCCGCAACCAGAAGCGCCGCAATCTGCCCATCTGCTCCCGGCGGGTCAGGCTCGACCTCGATTTCACCGGCCCCACGTCCGGCCGGAAACCGACCTTCTGGAACCGGCAACAACCGTTCACCCTCGCTGCCCGGTTCGACGCTCCGAAAAACACGTTGCTATTGATATTATGAACATGTATCCAGGAAAACCTCGTAAAACCGGCGGATCTTTTTCGTGGAGATATTTGCGTGCGCGGGGGAGGAGGGCCGTTTATGCTTCGTGCCCCCGCCGGGGTGGAAATCGGCATGGCTGATGCTCCGGAGGGTCTGTTCTGAAATGATGCGTCCTATGATCACCAGCCACGGTCCCCCGACCACCTCGCCCGGATCGCTGCATCGCCCGGAGTGCGAGCGGGATGCGTGCGGCGTGGGGTTTGTTGCCTCGTTCAAGGGGGAAAGGTCCAACCGGATCCTGCAGTACGGGCTGC
>CAZYHO010000196.1:0-8434 GCA_964647495.1 uncultured Akkermansia sp.
CGATGAACCGGCGACGTGTGATGGGATGCGGGGTCATTTGGGAATCGGGTTTGAAAGATGGCGGCAGGGAGTATATGCTCTGCTCATGAACTTGACCGAGCTTTTGGAGGAGATTGCCGTCTTGCCGCAGGAAAAAATTCCCGTGGTACGAGCGGCTTTGGATCGTCGTGTCCAGGAGGATGCCGATTCCAGCCTTCGACCCGATTTTGAGGAACTCGCCAATCGTGTCTTTACCAAGCACGAGGAGGTGCTCGCTCGACTCGCCCAATAACGGCAATGACGGAACCGGAGTTTGTCGGCCTCGACGAGGTTATGGCGCTGCACTCTATTTCGTTGCAGCGTCATGGAGGAAGTGAGGGCCTGCGTGATCAGGGCGGTTTGGAGAGCGCGGTCGGCCAAGCCATGAACGACTATTACTACGGACAGGCGGACCTGTTCGGGATCGCAGCCGCGTATGCCTTCCACATCGCGGAAGCACAGGCGTTTGTGGACGGGAACAAACGGACGGCGCTGGCCACCGCCATGTTTTTTCTGGAATCGCAAGGGATCGATACGACCGCCGACCAGAGCGTGCTTTACAACGCCATGATCGCTCTCGCCACGCATGACATGGACAAGGCGGGGCTGGCGGCGCTTTTCCGCACGTTGTTCGCGTCGAAGTGAGCCGCGCGGTGTGCGCCCGCGGTTTGCTGTCCGGTGGAAAGTCGGGATGGCGGGCGTCATCGCAGCACGTTGAATTCCGGGGATGTGGCGATCAGGTAGATCGCGAGACGCAGGCGCTCTTTCGGCCAGGTCCAGGTGGGTGATTTCACGCGGTCGAGCGCCTCGCGGATGATCTGAAATTGCTCGGGGCGCAATGTGCCGCCGGTCATCGCGAGATCGAGGCGCCGGAGGAGCGGGTCAGGGTCGAGCGAGGCGACATTCGGCTGATCGAGCACGCGGCCCTGGCCGTCGAAGGCGGCGGGCGGGACGTTCATGCGCATTTCCTGCTGGAGGTTGAGGCGCACGGCGCGGGAGGCGCGGCCACTGCCCCAGCGGTGGAGGTCGGCGGTGATGGCGTTCCAGAAATAATTGGCGCCGAGGTGGAGTGTGGAGGGACGAGTCGTTGACGAGCTGGAACCCGGGCGCCGTGAGACCGGCTTGTGTGAGCGGGCCTGGCGGGCTGTATGTGGGGAGGAAAAAATTGAAGACGCTGGGCGAATTGAACGGCTGCTGGAGGTGGTCGAGGTTAAAAGCATCGAGCGAGTAGAAGCCGTCCTGAGCGGTGGCGTTGAAGGCGCGGGCGAGGTTCACGCAGCGAAGGAATGGCTCGCGCAATTTGCCGAAGGCGGCGTCGGCCAGGCGGGCCGGATCGCGCGCCTCGGGATCGAGCAGGAGGGTTTTGATGACCGCGCTCAGATCGCCGCGCACGCCGGCACCGTTGTCGGCGAAGGCGGCGGCGACCCGGCCGACGTAAGCCGGGCTGGGGTTCGACGTGACGAACCGCTGGATGAGCTGGCGGCCGATGAAGGGCCCGGTGTCGGGATGGTGAAAGAGATTGTCGATGGCGGCGTCGACATCGGCCATGGTCGCCGTGCCCGTATTTCCCGGGCTGGCGATGCGGGCGGGTGTGGTCTGTCCGCGCAGCAGGTCGCGGAAATTGCCGAAACTGTGTGCCAGCAGGTGGTCGTAAAAGTGGGCCATCCCGACCGGCTCGACGGCCAGATCCTCCAGGCGATCCGAGATGACGATGATCTGGCTGAAGGCGAAGGCGACGCGCTGTCGCAGCGGATCCGGGAGTTGCGTCTGTTCGGGCGGAGCGTCCGGCGGCAGCAACGGCACGCCCATGGCGCGATTCCACCACGCGTAATTCTTCTTGTCGCCGTAGATTTGCAGCGCGTTTTCGTTCGCCGCGGCCCACTCGACGAATGGCTGCAACCGGCCGACCGGACGCGTGAACTGGTCGTCGATCCACGCCGCGAAACCCATTTGCCTGACTTCCTCGACGTTCTCCGGGATCTGATCATCGTCTTCCGGGTCGTCCTGGTCCGGGCCGAAAGCGGCCTGCAGCAGGAACCTCGCGGCCGCCTTGGCGCTCGGAGGCGAGTCCGCTGTTTCGTTGAGAATCACGGCACTCGCGTACTATTGCAGGAGCCGTTTCCGGCCGCCATTTCCACTTTACCGCCCGAATCCATGCTCCGCCGACTCCGGACTGTGGCGCCTTCCGGGAACGACGGGATGGAGGTGGCCCACCACATCCTCAGGAGATCACGGCCTGCCGCTGGTTCGAGGGAGAGGTTTGCGGGGGGGCGTGGGGGCACGGTCGGCGGGCGGAAGCCTGGGGATAGAGTTGCGGGCGCCGGTGATGGCGAGGGTCGCCGAGGGTTTGACCAGCGGACTGGCGGGGCGCCCGGAGGGGCTCCGCCGTAGAGGGACAGACGTATTATAGAGACGGCGCCGGCCGCCTCATCGATGTCCATTGCCTCGTCACCGTCTTCCACCACCACTCAGGACGTGCGGTGTCGATGTTTTGGGCTTCAGGGTTTCCACCAGGCGTCGAGGCGGGTGGTGAGTCGTGTGACCTGATCGGGGCGAGCGGGGGCGATGTTTTCGTTTTCGTCCGGGTCGCGGTCCAGATCGTAGAGTTCGACCGTGGCGGACGGTTCGTTGGCGTGGTGGGGCACGATGAGTTTGAGGCGGCCTTCGATGATCCAGCGCCAGCGCAGGCTGGCTGCCGGGTGGTCGATGCCTTTGGAATCGTGGGTGAAGATTTCGCCGTGAATGGCGGGGCGGCGGGCGACGGAGTCCGCGTCGAGCAGGTCGACGCCCTGCATTTCCGGAGGCACGGGGAGGCCGGCGGCGCGGAGGACTGTGGGCGCGATGTCGATGGACGAGGCGGGGTGGGGTACATCGGCGGGCTGGATGCGGCCGGACCAGCGAAGCATGATCGGCGTGCGCAGACCACCGTCGTATTGGCTCTGTTTGGAACGCGGCGCGTAACGGGGGCTGTCGGGATCCTGAATCCAGCCGTTGTCCGTGATGTAAACCAGGAGGGTGTTGTCGGCGAGGCCTCGATCGTCGAGGAAATCGATGAGCTGGCCGCAGGTTTCGTCGAACCATTCGACCATGGCCCGATACCGGGCGATGTGGATCGACGGGGTGGTGTCCCGGTATTTCTCGAGCAGGCGCTCGGGCGGATTGTGGGGCGAGTGCGGGAGGAACGGCGCGTACCAGAGGAAGAAGGGTTTTTGGTCGCGGTGGGCGCCGTCGATGAAATCCCGGATCGGCTGCATGGTTTCGCGCCCGATCTTCAGGCCGTCATCGCCGTGGCGTGTCCCTTTGGTCATGCCGGAAGTGAAGCCGCCGCGGGAAAAGTCACCCTGCCACCATTTGCCGGTCTGGAGTGAGACGTAGCCTCCGGCGGCAAGAAGGCGTGGCAGAGTGGGCAGGCGATCCATGAGCTGATTGAACGGCTCGCGGGCTGCCTGGAAGGCGGGGTCGGTGGCGGGCGGCTGGCGGCCGTCCGGCGGCGGGGGCGGATCGTTGCTGGTGATGCGGTGCTGGTGCGGAAACTGGCCGGAAATGATCGTGGCGAGACTGGGGCAGCAGAGACTGGACGGCACGTACCCGCGGCGAAACAGGCAGCTTTCAGCGGCCAGGCGATCGAGATGGGGAGTGCGGACATGAGGACTTCCCATGAAGCCGTAATCGCGCCAGTGATGGTCATCGGAAATGATGACGACGATGTTCGGCGGCGGGGCCGGCGGTGCCGCGGGTGAAGTGGCGAGCGAGACCGGCACTGTGGCGCCGGCGACGGCGAGCACCGGAAGCAGAAAACGAAACCAGCGGAGCGGTGTCATGATCTTGGAGGCTAAGGTGTGCCTTCACACGATGCCACCCTTTGTCGGATGCGGGAAAGAAAGCCTCAGGCGGCCGTTCCGGTGGCGCACCTTCACCGGCTCGCCAAAAACGGCGCCGAGGAGCGGAGATGTCAGCGTCCGGCGGCGCGTGCCCTGGGCGACGACTTTGCCGGCGCACAGGAGGAGCGCATGCGTGAAGCCCGGCGTGATTTCCTCGACGTGATGCGTGACGAGAACCAGGCCCGGTGCGTCACCGGATTTCGCCATCGAGTCGATGAACGCGAGAAAGTGCTCGCGGGCGACCGGGTCGAGACCGGCGCATGGTTCGTCGAGGATGAGCAAGCGTGGCGCGGCAACAAGCGCGCGCGCGATGAGGACGCGCTGCCTTTCTCCCTGTGAGAGCACGGCCCAGGGACGCCGCGCCAGCGCCCCACACCCGACGCGATCCAGCCACTCCTGGCCGCTGCGTTTGTCGGCGCGGGTCAGCGTGCCCCAGAAATTGAGCATGGCGTATTTGCCGGAGGCGACGATTTCGCGGGCCGATTCGCCGTCGTCGATGCGCTGGCGCAGGCTGCTGCTCACGATGCCGATTTCACGGCGCAGGTCGCGCCAGTCGGTTTCGCCGAATGTGCGGCCGAGCACGGTGATGCGCCCGGCGGTGGGCATGAGGTAACCCGCGAGCGCCATGAGCAGGGAGGTTTTGCCGGAGCCGTTGGCGCCCAGAAGCGTCCAGTGCTCGCCGGGATGCATCGTCCATGACACATGGTCGAGGATGACCGAGGTGTCGCGGAGGACGGTCAGGCCGTCGACGGCGATGAGCGGCGGGGAGGCGGCGGCACGGGAGGCCGGCTCAGATGTGGATGGCATGACCAAGGGCCTGGGCCACGGCCTCGTGGATCGCTTCCGCGAGGGTCGGGTGCGCGTGGATGGTCGCTTCGATGTCCTCGTAGGTGAGTTCGCTGTTCATGGCGAGGCCGAATTCGGCGATCATCTCCGTGGCGTCGTGGCCGATGATGTGAGCGCCGAGGATTTCGCCATGCGGCTCCCCGATGAGCACCTTGACGAATCCGTCGGAGTCCGCGGCCGCCACCGCCTTGCCGCTGGCCAGGAAGGGGAACTTCCCGACTTTGAACTTCAGTCCTTTTTCCTTGGCGGCGCGTTCCGTCAATCCGACGCTGGCGACCTGTGGCTGGCAGTACGTGCAGCCGGGGAAGATCTCGACCTTTCTGGGTTTGAACTTCGGATCGAACATCCCGTTGACCGCCTGGATGGCCTCGTACATCGCGACGTGAGCCAGCCACGGCGGCCCGATGATGTCGCCGGCCGCATACACGCCGCGCAGGCTCGTCTGGTAGCGGGCGTCGGTCTGGATGTAGCCGCGATCGGTGAGTTTCGGGGCCGTCCCGCCGGGCAGGAGCGGCTTGACCCCGATGGCGACCAGACACGTCGAGGCGCTCAGCGTTTCCGGTTTGCCATCCATCTCGACGGTGATCTCCACACGAGTGCCGTCATCCCTTGTGGCGATGACCTTCGTTCCGGTGCGGACGCCCACACCGAGCTTCCTGAACGATTTCTCCAGCGCCTGGCTCACCTCGGTGTCCTCCACCGGCAACAGGTGGGGCATCATTTCAACCATGGTCACCTGTGTGCCGAAGGTTTGGTAAAAATAGGCGAACTCGACTCCGATAGCCCCCGCGCCAATGATGATCATGTCCTTGGGCTGAGCCGGCAGCACCATGGCCTCATGGCTGCCGATCACCGTCTGGCCGTTGAATGGGAGGCCAGGCATATCCCGGCTCACACAACCGGTGGCTATGAGAATATGCGTGCCCTCGACGGTCGTCACCGCGCCATCCGCCGCCGTGACGGCAACGGCACCTGGCTCGGCCAGGGAAGCCTCGCCTTTGATATAGTCGATCTTGTTCTTCTTGAAGAGAAACTCGATGCCGCCGGCCATCTTGTCGCTCACCTTCCGGCTGCGACCGATGATCGCCGCCCAGTCGTAGGACAGGTTTTCGAACTTCAATCCCATTTCCGACGCTTTATGGGTCAACGTGTAATACAGCTCGGCGTTCTTCAGCAGCGCCTTGGTCGGGATGCAGCCCCAGTTCAGGCATGTGCCGCCCGCCCGCTCCTTTTCCACGCAGGCGACACGTTTGCCCAATTGGGCGGCCCGGATGGCCCCGACGTAACCCGCCGGTCCACCTCCCACGACGACAAGATCATACTTCGACGACATAAGCCTGTCAGGGAACGCGGGACGGTCGCTTTTTCAAAGGAAATCAGGGGGACGCGGCATCGGCGGGCATCGGCGGGCATCGGCGCCGCTCACTCCTCGTCCCCAACACCCTGGAGTCCCTCCCTCCCCTGACCTCTGATCTCTGATCTCTGATCTCTGACCAAACCGTCCGTGAAAGTACTTGGCATCGCGGGGTGCATCGATACGCTCGCACGCGGTGTCTCAGGCGAACCTTACCGACGATTCTCCTTTCATTGTCCCACCACCCCGCACCGCTGGCCGTTTACGGGGCGGCTTCAGACCGCTTCCGCCGTCACCACTTCCCTCGAGGCGCATGAGCATCGTCCGGGCTTTCCGAGACACGCCAATCTCCACCGGATGGGAGGGGCCTGGATGAGCGTGCATCCGGCCATCATCTTTCTCGGCGGTCTGGTCACCATCATCCTCGGCGCCGAAATTATGCTGCGCGGTGCTTCCCGCATCGCTGCGATGCTCGGCATCAAGCCGATTCTCATCGGCATGACTGTCGTCGCGATCGGAACGAGTGCGCCAGAGCTGGCGGTGGGCATCACGGCTGTATTCGAGGGCAAGGGGACGCTGGCGGTGGCCAATATCGCGGGCACCAACATCTTCAATATTCTGTTCATCCTTGGTCTCACCGCCGCCATCCGTCCGCTGCCGCTTCAGCTCATGAGCATCAGGATGGACGTCCCGGTGATGATCGTCTCGGCGCTCGTCCTGATCCCGATGGCCTGGGACGGCGTGCTCAACCGCTCCGAAGGGGCTGTGCTGCTCATCGGTGCAGTGGTTTACACGATCGCCTTGGTGCGTTGGAGTCGGCGCGAGAGTGCCGAGGTTCGGCAGGAATTTGCGGAGGAATACAGCCCGGAGGCGCTCAAAGCAGGGCATGGGCTCGCCCGGGGAGCGTGGAATACGACTCTCCTTCTCGTGGGTATGGGGCTGACGCTCCTCGGCGCCGATCTGCTCGTCGCGGGTGCGGTGGAACTCGCGAAAGTTTTCGGTGTTTCCGATGCCATCATCGGGCTGACCATCGTCGCCATCGGCACATCCGCGCCCGAGCTGGCAACCACGGTTGTCGCCACCATGAAGAACGACCGCGACGTTGCTGTCGGCAATCTCATCGGAAGCAGTATTTGCAACATTCTCGTCATCCTGGGCATCACATGCCTGGCTGCTCCGCGCGGGGTGGAGGTGAGCCGTGAAGTTCTGATTATCGATTTGCCGATGGCCGCGGCTGTGGCCCTCGCGTGCTATCCGGTTTTTCGAAGCGATCGCATGGTGTCGCGAATGGAGGGTAGCGTATTCGTTCTGGTGTACCTCGCGTATCTGGCGACGGTTGTTTTCATGCGGACGTGAAGCGCCGTGAAGGATGCGTGGCCGGACAGGTGGCCCATTTCCCGTCAGGCCGCCGTGCAATACCGGAGGACGCTCAGCGCGTAGAGCGCGGCGGTTTCGACGCGCAGGACGATGGGGCCGAGACTGACAGGCTGCAGGCCGGCAGCGCGCAGTCGGGCGTACTCGTCGGGTGAAAAGTCGCCCTCGGGTCCGATCCAGATAGCGGCTCGGGTTGCTGCCTGTGGCGGATCCACATCCGCGTCAGGAGATGGGCGCACTGGACGCACTGGGCACAGTGTCTCGTGCAGTGGAAGCGCGTCCGGTTGCAGGCAGGCCACGAGCGGAATGTGGAATTTGGCGGGCGGAGCGAGTGTGAGGGCCTGGTCGAGCCGTTGCGGCGCATGGACGCGCGGCAGCCAGTTTTGTCCGCACTGTTTGCAGGCTTCGATGGCCACCCGCTCCCACTTGGCCTGGCGCGTCGCGCGTTCGGCGGTGTCCAATCGGACAACCGTGCGCTCGGTGAGCATGGGCAGAATTTCAGATGCCCCGAGTTCGACGGCCTTCTCGATGATCCACTCGATCGTCGATCCCTTCGGGACCGCCACTGCAAGCAGCAGCCTCGCCGTGGACGGGGGCTGACGCTCAACCGATTCCACCCGTATTCGCACTGCCTGTTTGTCCGCCTCGACCACAACACCCGCCGCCACACGCCCCGCTCCATCAAAAATCGTCACCGCCTCATTCCGTTGCGCGCGGAGCACGGTCACCGCGTGCCGTGATTCCCCCGCGTCCAACACCATCTCTTCGGCTCGCTCGTCCCAAGCCGTCGCTGGCGCAAAAAACCTCATCCGTACCAGCTAATCACAACCGCCCGAAATTCATCCGGAAACAGCAATCGAAGAGTCGAGCCGACGAGAACGCTGCCGCATGCGATTCCGAACCGCTGCGAGCGCAGCCGACCCACAGCGTGTTTGTCCCCATACGGATGGCGCGGCTTTCC
>CAZYHO010000197.1:0-3022 GCA_964647495.1 uncultured Akkermansia sp.
TCCGCCGCAGGGTGACAGACGAACTATGTGGAGGGACGACGCGCTCCGGGGGCGACTGGCAGGGCGGGACGATTCTGTTCAATCGGACACCCGGAATTTTGCAGGCTCGGCGCTTTGGTATTTTTTTCTGACTCCTGCGGGGGCTCGTGAATCGCGATAAAGATCCGTGTTCCAGGCTGGGAAAGTCCTGGGGTCTCCAGTTTACAGGGGGCCGAGCAAGTTCGTTATGGCGCGCATATCCTGGGGGCGCCGGCGCGGAGGACGCGGAGGGTATGGCCGCGGCTGTTTTCGTAGGGTTCGACGGAAGCCTCGATTTCGAGCACTGGATAACGCACGGTGGCGAGGCCATGGCGGCGGTAGGTACGGGCGAAGAGTTCGGTTTCGACCAGGCCTGTCCAATCGGCGAGGGTGAGAAATTTCATTGGTTCGCCGGTGATCTGGTGGTGGGTGCGTTGTTCGACGACCAGGCCACAGGTGGTGATGGTCTGGCCAGGGAAATCGCCGAGGCGGGCGACCGGGCAGTAACTATCCCAGGCGATATTGGGGAAGAGGTCGAGCGGGTGGCCGCTGACGGCGAATCCGAGCAATTCGGTTTCCCAGGCGAGACGCTGGCGGGGGGCGGGTTCCTCGCGCGGGATGTCGGGCAGGTGTTCGAGGCCGGGTGGCGGGATGAGCCATCCCTGGCCGGTAGCGCGGGCTTCGGAGCCGCCGAAGGTGCGCAGGAGGAATTGGGTTTCCCAGAACTGCGCGGTACGCGGGGCGCTGAATCCGTCGAAGGCGCCGACGCGGATGAGGGCTTCCAGTTCGGTGGCGAGCGGGCGGACGCGGTGGAAAAAATCGGCGAGCGAAGTGAACGGCCCACCGGTGGCGAGGGCGTCCTGCCAGGCGGCAGTGGAGCGGGTGGTGAGCCCCTGGGTGCGCAGGGCTGGCACGCGGATGGCCGTGCCGTCGGCGGCAAAGGCGGGGCCTGGTTTGTTGATCCAGGGCGGGAGCAGGCTGAGCCCGAGGCGGTGGCATTCGAGCACGTAGACGAGTGGATCGTAGAACCCTTTGCCGCTGGTGAGGACGGCGGCCATGAATTCGGCCGGGAAATACAGCTTGAGCCAGGCGGCCTGGTACGCCTCCACGCCGTAGGCGGTGCTGTGGGCGCGACAAAACGCATAGCCGGAAAACCCGCTCACCAGTTCCCAGACCTCGGCGATCTTTTCCGGCGCGTGGCCGCGGGCCGCGGCGGCGGCGGCGAATTCGCGGCTTATTTCCCCGACCAGCGCGCGCTTTTGTTTGACCAGGGCGCGCCGGAGCACGTCGGCCCGGCCGGGGAGCAGTCCGGCGAAGTCCTCGCAGATCTGCAGGATGTGTTCCTCATACACCACCAGGCCGAAGGTGCTGCGCAAGCTGCGTTCGAGTGACGGGTGCGGATAGGTGACCGGTTCCAGCCCTTGGTAGCGGCGGGTGAACCGGAGCTTTTTCTGTTCGTTGGCCGCGCCAGGACGGATGACGCTGACGACGGCGATCAGGCCGTCGATTTCGCGCACGCCGCTCTGGCGGCAGAGGCTGACCATGGCGGGCGATTCGATGTGGTGCACCGCGCGGGCGCCGCCTCCGGCGATCATTTCCCAGACCGCCGGATCTTCCCAGGGTTCGAGGGCGGCGAGATCGGCCGCCACGCCGCGGGAGGCCAGCGCCTGGCGGGCGTCGCGCATCACGGCCAGGCCGCCTTGGGCGAGGATGTCGAGTTTGACCAGGCCGGCGGCCTCGACCGCATCCATGTCGAGGTGAGTGGCCGGCCAGCCCTTGGCGGCGGTGAAAGTCGGCGTGATTTCGTGCATCGGCCGCCCGGACAGCACCACGCCGCACGGGTGCATTTTGGGATGGCGCGGCAGGCCGTCGAGCAGTGCGGCCATTTCCAGGGCGGTCCGGCACGGTTCTTCGTCGAGCGGCAGGTCGGCGCATTCGGGGCAGTCCTTCAGGCGTTCGAGCAGCCGTTCGCCGCCGGCCGGCGGTGGTTCATCCGGCACCCAGCCGCCGCCGAAGCCCCATGGAAAGTACGCGGTGATCCGCCGCACTTCGCGCTCGGCCATGCCGAGCACCTTGGCCACCTCGGCGAACGCACTGCGGGCTTTGAAGGTTGAAAACCCGCCGACCACCGCGCCGTGGGCCGCGCCGTACCGCGCCAGGACCAGGTTGACCACGTCGTCCTTGCGGTCGTGCGGGAAATCGATGTCGATGTCCGGGAGTTTATTGAGCGCCATGCGCTCGCGGTTGAGGAAGCGGCGGAAGTAGAGGTCGAACCGCACCGGGCAGACGTCGCTGATGCGCAGGCAGTAGCACACCAGCGAATCGGCCGCGCTGCCACGCGTGATCCATTCGATGCCCTCCCGGCGGCATTCCAGCAGCAGATCCCGGACGAGCAGGAAATACCCTTCGTAGCCGACGGCGGCGATGATATCGAGTTCCTCCTCGATCTGCGGGCGCAGCGATCCGGCGCGCGCGCCATAGCGCTCGTGCAGCCCCTCCATCACGAGCCGCCGCAGAAATTCCCGCGGCGAGGAGCCGTCCGGCGGCGCATACGCGGGAAATTGTGGCGGACCGAACGGGAATTCGAACGCGCAGCGCGCCGCCAGCTCGTGCGTGCGCGCCAGCAGCCCGGGATGGTCATGGCACCACGCCGGCTCGCTGCCGGGCGGCCGGAAATGGCATGCGCCGCCGGCCCGTTTCTCCGGATGCGCCTGCCGCAGCAGCGTGCGCGTGCGGATCGATTGCACGATATCGTACCCGAGCCGGTCGGCCGGCGTGGCATAGTGGACGCGCGGCGCGAAAACCCCGGGAAGGCGCAACGCCTCGGCCTCGGCCCGGCACGTCACCGCCTGGTAAAACGCGCCCGGGAAAAGCGGAGCCATCGACGGGTCCGGGCCGACCGCGAGCAGACCGTCGGCGTGCGCGGCCAGTTCGTCGCGGGTCAGGGACCGGTGCTGGCGCGCGGCCACGCCCAGGGCCTGGCTGCCCGGTTGGAATCTCGCCT
>CAZYHO010000197.1:3122-8376 GCA_964647495.1 uncultured Akkermansia sp.
GTTGAGGAGGGTCAGGAGCTGGCAGAGGTGGCCGTAGCCGCGGGTGTTTTCGACGTAAAGCAGGAGAGGGTGGCCGTCGACGCGCACCTCGGCGCCGACGATCGCTTTGACTCCGGCTTGCTGTGCGGCCTGGACGAACTCGACCACACCGTGAAGGTTGCCGGTGTCTGTCAGGGCGACCGCCGGCAGCTCGTGTTTGGCCGCCAGCGCGACGACGTCCGCCGGGGTCAGCATGGAGTCGAGGAACGAATAAACACTGCGAACATTGAGCGGCAGCGCGGGCAGCGCGGGCAGTGCGGCGGTGGGAAGCGGGGAAAGGCGCGGACGGGGCGGGCTGTGGCCGCGCGGGGTGGGAGGCGGGTTTTCCGCCTCGGGCACCGGGCTTTCGCGCAAGCGCAGGTCGTGACCGCGCAGGATGACGTACCGGCCATGAGTGCGGCGCAGGTCGTCGAGTGCCCGCGCCAGGCGGCGGCGCTGGTCGTGTTGCCGGGCCGTGCCGGCCAGCGGCAATTCGGTGCGCCACCATTCGTCATAGACATTGCCGAGGCGCAGGGCGACCAGGCGCAAGCTGACCCGGCGTTTCCAGGCGTGCCGGAGCATCGGCGGCAGCCGGCCGTAGAGGTCGGTTTCCAGATCGGTCGGTTCCGGCAGTGTTTCGCTGCGCTGGTCCTCGTCCATGTCGTTGTACCGGACCTTGACCGTGAGCGTGCGCACCGCCTTGCCGTCCTCGCGCACCCGGGCCATCAGGTCGTCCGCCATGCGCCGCAACACGGCCACGATCCATTCCTCGTCGGTCACATCCTGCGCGAACGTCTCCTGCTGGCCGTACGATTTTGCCGGACCGGCCGCCGCGACCACCGGCCGCTCGTCGATCCCCCGCGCATATTGTCGCACCGCCGGCGCCATCCGCCCGAGCACCAGCTCCAGCAGATCGACCGGCGTGGCCGCCACCTGCCCGATGCGCGCCAGCCCGGCCGCGCGCAGCCGCCCCTCGGCATGAGGCCCGACTCCCGGCAGCCATTTCGCCCCCAGCGGATGCAAAAAATCCGTCTCCCCGCCCCATGGCACCTCCACCAGCGCCGCCGGCTTCCGCAGCTTCGACGCCACCGCGCTCACGAATTTGTTGCTCCCGATCCCCTCGCTCACCGAAATCCGCAGCGACTGCCCGATCGCCCGTCGGATCGTTTGCGCCACCTCCGCCGGCGGCCGGCGGCACCCGCTCAAATCGAAATACCCCTCGTCAATGCTCGCCTGCTCCACGTCCGGCGTGAAATCGTGCGCATACGCAAACATCCACCGCGAAAACTGCTCGTATTTGTCAAAATCCCCCGGCAGCACCACCAGCCGCGGACACAGCTTCCGCGCCCGCACTGTCGGCATCGGCGTGTACACGCCAAACCGCCGCGCCTCGTACGACGCCGACGCGATGATCCCGCGCGATTCCCCGCCCACCGCCACCGGGCGCCCCCGCAGCCGCGGATCCGACGCCTGTTCGACCGACGCGAAAAACGCATCGGCATCCAGATGCACAATCGACCGCCGCCGCTCGTTCATGCGCTCACCCCCCGCACCAGCCGCACCATCACCCCCTGGATCACCAGATCCCGTGCCGGAATCGGCCGCCCCAGCGCCGGATGTGCCGCCCGCAAAAACGCCTGCCCGTTTTCCACCCGGTACTCCCGCAGCACGCTCTCGTTGTTCACCAGCGCCGCCACCACCTCCCCCGGCCGCGGCAACCGTCCGTTCTCCAGCACCACCACATCCCCGGGCATGATGTGTCTGCCCACCATCGACTCGTCCTCCACCCGCACCGCAAACGTCCGTGCCGTCGCCTTGAACCCCAACGCCTCCAGCCCCACGGGCCGGCACCCGCCAAACCGCGGTCCGTCCTCTCCTTTCCTGGCCAATGAATTCGATAATGCCGGCATATCAGAAAATGATTTTGTTCTTATGAACAGTAATCACAAGAGCATTTCCGTCAACTGCTTCATCATTTGTTTTTTTCATTCAAATTTCATGCTCTGACGCTCTGGCGTGACCAACGAAGCATCTTTCGATGACCTGCGGTGCTGGCAGCCCGCCGCGCCCGGCAGCATCGCCGGCCGACGGATGAGGGAGCGAGACTGACGAGAGAGTCGGCGCCCGCCACGGGCTGCGCTTGGCGCCGGATGGGAGGGGGGGGCGGCGGAGGCAAAACCCTCCGCAGTTCGACTGTCACCCTATTGAAAGCCGAGCCCCACACACAGTTCGACTGTCACCCTGCGGGCTAACCCTCGTAGTTCGACTGTCACCCTATGGTAAGAACCCCCGCAGTTCGACTGTCGCCCTATGGGGGAAGCCGCGTCTCAGGGGGGCCGGCCTGGGCTTGCTGACGGTGGGTTTTCGTGCAGGGCACAAAGGCACAGATTTGGAGCCCACACACAGTTCGACTGTCACCCTATGGGGAAGCCCTTCGTTGTCCTGGCGGGGCGGGGGCGGCTCAGACTGCGGTGGTCTCGCCTGTGTGGCGGGCGGAGTATCCGGGCAGCTCGTCGATGAGGCGTCTGTGATCGCGGCTGCGCAGGAGGCGGATGAGCGCCTGCAAGCGCGGGTCGTGTTCCAGGCCGGCTTCGAAGACGAGATCGAAGGACTCCCATCTCACCGGCAGAAACCGCAACCCGGCCTCCTCCGCGCAAAGCTGGACGCAGATCCCGGCATCCGCCCAGCCGCCTTTGACCGCGGCGGCGACCTCCTGATGCGAGCGATGCACGCCCCGGCCGCCGAGCGGGTGGCCGACCAGTTCATCGAGGCATTCGCGGGCGGCCGATCCCGGTTCGCGCGGCGCCCATTTCCGGACGTTCGGCAGGCAGGCGGCGACCGAGCGGTGGCGGTTGTCCGCGGGCAAGGCCAGTCCCTCGCGCCACTCGGCGCTCCGCAACAGCCGGTAGCCCTGGCCCAGCCGTTCGCGCACCGTATCGCGGTTGCGCTCCGGCTTGTCCTCGGTGGAGCGATGAAGTCCGGCCACATGCACGGCCCGCCGTTTCAGCAGATCGAGTGCCGCCGCTCCGCCGCGGCAGATGGCCAGCAGGCGGAATCCCGCCGCCGCGCATTCCGTGGCGAGCAAGCCCGCCGCCGGATCGCAGCTCGCCATCACCAGCGTCCGTTCCGGCGCCCAGGCCGGCCGCGGGTGCAACACGCCCGCCCGGCACACGCCGTCGTGTGCCCAGCCGCCGCCGGCCACCGCTTCCGCGGGAAAAAGCATCCGTTTTCCCCCGACCTCCGCCTCCCAGTACCGCGTCGCCTCAGGCCGCGTCGCCTCAGACTGCGCCTCCCACGCCCAGCAGGGTGTTTCATGCGGCGCCGGCGAAACCCCGCCCCCGAACAACTCCTCCACGCTGCATCCCAGAGCCCCCGCGACCGCCAGCGCCGCCTCCACCGACGGCGTCAGCCGGCCGGTCTCGATCGCGCTCACCGAACTCCTCGGCAGCCCGCACCGCGAGGACAGTTCCTCCTGCGACCAGCCGCGGCTGAGCCGCCGGGCCGCCACGGCACAGGGTGCTTTTGGCGTTGACATGTTTCTGCCGTTCTATGACAGGATCATATCAATGTCAATCCGCCGTGCCATCGTGCCGCCGGCCCTTGCGCTCGCGTGTCACGTCTCGTTTGCCGACACGTCGATCACGCTCAGGCCCGGCCCCTCGGCCGGCGGCGTCACGAACGGGGACACGTTCGTGACCAGCGGCCCTGAAGGCGACTTTGCCGGCAACAACTACGGAGGGGCGGGCGCTCTCGCCGTGGCCGCTGCCGGCTCCCTCAACGGTCCATTTTCCGCGGTGATTCGCTTCGATGCCTCGGCGGCCAAAGCGGCCTTCGACGCGGCCTATGGGCCGGGCGGCTGGCGGCTGGAGGCGGCCGCGCTTCAACTGACGCTCACGCCGGCCGTCAATCCGATCTTCAACCCGACGGTGCCCGGCGCGGTCGACGCGCACTGGATCGCCGACGATTCCTGGGTCGAAGGCACGGGAAATCCCAATTCGCCATCCACCTTCGGGCTGGCCTGGAACGGCCTCGCGGCGCTGCTCGAAACGGCGGAACCGGCCGGCCGCCTCGATTTTCAAGACGCTGTCGTCGGCGTTCCGGCCGATTACAGCCTGATCATCCGCGGCGGTCTGGCCGCCGATGTGGCCGCGGGCGGGCCGGTGGGATTCGCTTTCACGGCCGGGGATTCCGAGGTTGCCGTGGTGTTCAATTCCCGCAGCCATCCGATGGCCGAGCGCCATCCCGCGCTCACCCTGACCGCGGGTCCGGTGCTGCCGGAGATCGCGGAGTTGCGGACCGTCGACGGCCGGATGGACCTCGAGCTGGTCTTCGCCGCCAGGGCCGGGATGAAACTCACCGTCCAGGCCAGTGAAGACCTCAGCCATTGGGCCGACGTGGCGGCGCTCACCGCGACCGACGGCCTCAATACCACCGCCGTTTCCGCCCCGCCTGGAAATGGCCACCGGTACTGGCGGCTCCTGCGCCGATTTCCCTGACCCGCACACCCCATGACCCCGCTCCACACCATGCAAACGCGCGCATCCGGGCTCCGCCCGCATCTCGTCGCGGCCGCGGCGATGGCCGCCGCCTGCACCATCGCCAGTGCCGCCACTACCATCACGCTCAGGCCGAACGCCTCCAGCGACGCCACGACAAACGGCGATGCCTTCGTCACCCCGGGCCCGGACAATTCCCTCGCCGCCAACAACTACGGCGGTGGCGGCGCCCTGGCGGTCTCGGCCGCCGGATTGAGCGCCGGCGCCTTCGACACGTTTCTGCGATTCGACGTTTCCACCGCCACATCGGCCTTCGACACCGCTTACAGCCCGGGCGGCTGGTTCATCGAAAGCGTGGTCCTGCAACTCACCACCGCCAACCCCGGCAACTCCATCTTCAATTCCAGCGCGGCCGGAGACGTGTCCGTGCATTGGATTTCCTCCGATGCGTGGATCGAAGGCACCGGCAACCCGAACGCACCGTCGGCCACCGGCGTGACGTGGAACGATATCGCATCCCTGACGTCGGCGGCCGAATCCGCCGGCGTCCTCACGCTTGCCAGCGTCGCCGATGGCGCCACCGCCGACCACCCGCTGCTCCCCGGCGGCGGTCTTCTCGCGGACATCGCCGGCGGCGGATCTGTCAGCCTCTTCCTTTCCGCGGCCGATCCCTCCGTGTCCGCCGTCTTCAACTCCCGCAGCTTCGGCACCGAATCCCGCCGCCCCGCCCTCATCCTCAC
>CAZYHO010000198.1:0-3396 GCA_964647495.1 uncultured Akkermansia sp.
CACAGGACGCGGCCTTGGTGGAGCACGGTCACTTTGCGGCCCTGGGAGATCTGGCGGACAAATGTCATGTCGTGTTCGATGACGACGATCGTGTGCTTTCCGGCCAGCGAGAGGAGGAGATCGCCGGTGCGGTGCGTCTCCTCGTCCGTCATGCCGGCGGCCGGTTCGTCGACGAGCAGCAGGCGCGCGTTCTGGGCGAGGAGCATGCCGATTTCCAGCCACTGTTTCTGGCCATGAGCCAGGGCGCCGGCTTTCCAGTGGGCGCGGTCCTGGAGATTGATTGTTTGCAGAATGCTTTCGATTTTTTCGCGCTCGGCCGGACGGAGGCGGTAAAAGAGGCTGGCGAAGACACCGCGCGACCCTTCGAGGCTGAGCACGAGATTCTCGAAGACGGTGTGGTCGGTGTAGACGGTCGGCGTCTGGAATTTCCGCCCGATCCCGAGCCGGTAGATTTCGTATTCGTTGAGCGAAAGCAGGTCATGTTTCTCCTCGAACTCCAGCTTGCCCGTGTCCGGCTTCGTGCGGCCCGTGATGAGATCGAGAAACGTCGTCTTGCCCGCGCCGTTCGGACCGATGACCGTGCGCAGCTCGCCTTCGTCGAGGTAAAAGCTGAGGTCGGTGATGGCCTGGAAGCCGGAGAAGTTCTTGTTCAGTCCTTCGGCGGTCAGGAGAAACGGTTTGTGACTCATGGCGCGGTGCGGGGTTCGGCCGGCGGGTCCTCGGAAGCTCCATCGGCGGGCGCGGCTTCGGCGGACGGCTTGCGCAGGCGGGTCCAGAGCGCCTTGATCTGCGCGGGCAGGCCGACCAGCCCTTTCGGCATGAACAGGACGACGAAAACAAACATGCCACCAAGAATGATGAGCCACAAGTCCGGGTATTCGCGCGTCGCCCAGCTCTTGAGCGCGTTGATCCCGACGGCGCCGAGAATCGGGCCGATGAGCGTGCCCCGGCCGCCGACCGCGACCCAGACCACGGCTTCGAGCGACCGCACCGGTGTCATTTCATCCGGGTTGATGATGCCCACTTGCGGCACGAACAGGGCGCCGCCGATGGACGCGATGATCGCGCTCAGGACGAAGACGAAGAGCTTGTAGTTCGCCGCCGCATACCCGGAGAAAAGGACGCGCGTCTCGCTGTCGCGCACGGCGCGCTGCACGAGTCCGAATTTCGTGGTGGTCAGCCATTTGCAGCCCAGATAAACGAGGCACAGGATGGCGGCGGTGAAGATAAAGAGGACGCGCTTGACCTCCGGGTCGCGGATATCGGCGCCGGCGATGAACCGGAAATCGGTGAATCCGCTGTTGCCGCCCATGATCAAGGCGTTGCGGAAGAACATCAGCGCGGCGGCATAAGTGAGCGCCTGGGTCAAAATGGAAAAATACACGCCCTTGATGCGCGAGCGGAACGCGAGGAAACCGAAGATATACGCCAGCAGCCCGGGGACGACGAAGACCATCAGGATGGCAAAGGCGAATGAATAAAACGGCTTCCAGAATGTCGGCAGCTCGGTGTGCCCTAGGAATACCATGAAATCCGGCAGGAGGTTCGCGTTCTGCCCGCTGCGCGCGTAGACGCCGAGATCGCCGATCATGAGCATGAGGTACATGCCCAGCATGTAGCCGCCGAGGCTGAAGAAGAGCGCCTGGCCCAGCGAAAGCAGGCCCGTATATCCCCAGAGCAGGTCCACGGAGATGGCGAGCAGCGCGTAGCACAGGTACTTGCCCCAGGTGTTCAGCGAGAAATCCGTGACCGTTCCGCTGGCATTGAGCATCGGAATCAGCACACACAGAATCCCGGCCACCACAAGGAAGCCGGCACATTCGACTTTGTTGAGCGGCTTGGACATCAGCTTTCGAGGCTGCGGCTGCGGGTCACAAAAATGCCCGCCGGCCGCCACTGGAGGAATAGGATGATCGCGACCAGCACGAGGATCTTGCCGAGCACGGGATTGCCGAGGATTTGCTGGAGCGACTGGTTGAGCATGCCGATGCCCAGCGCGCTGATCACAGTGCCGAAGATGTTGCCCACGCCTCCGACGACCACTGTCATGAAGGCGTCGATGATATAGTCCTGCCCGAGCCCGGGCCCGACATTGCCGATCTGCGAGAGAAACGCCCCCGCCAGCCCGGCCAGGCCTGAGCCGAATCCGAACGTGAGCATGTTCACCTTTTCCGTTTTCACGCCCATGCACGCGGCCATTTCACGGTTCTGCATGACGGCCCGGATGAGCAGGCCGAGTGGCGTCTTGTTCAGCGCCGCCCACGTGAGCAGTACGATCAAGCCGGCAAAGGCGATCACGAAGAGCCGGTTCCAGCCGAAGACGACATCGTTGACCGTCCAGTTCCCGGAAAGCCAGGCAGGGCTGTCGACCTGGACGTTGTTCGCTCCGAACGTCAGCCGGAACAATTGTTGCAGCACCAGCGAGACACCCCAGGTCGCCAGCAGCGATTCGAGCGGCCGCTTGTAGAGAAACCGGATCACCGAGCGCTCCAGCACGATGCCGGCCAGCGCGGCGGCCAGAAAACTGATCGGCAGGGCGGCCGCGAAATACCACTGGTACGCGCTGCCCTCGACGTTCATTCCGGGCAGCCGCATCGTCATGCCGAATGGGGACAACCGCAGGCCTTCCCCGAACACGTTCTGCACGATGTACGTCGTGTAGGCGCCGACGACGATCAGTTCGCCATGCGCCATGTTGATGACGCCCATCAGGCCGAACGTGATCGCCAGACCGATGGACGCCACCAGCAGGATCGAGCCGGCCGACAGTCCCCAGAACATCGTGCCGACGGCATTCACCTTCCTGATGTGGGAGGCGATTTCTTTGAGAGCCGCGCCCGCCGCGCTCGCGATCTCTTCGTCCCCGGCGCTCCGGGCCTCGGCCTCGATCGTCTTGAGAGCGTCCTGGGCGCGGATCGATCCAAGGCGCCCGAGCGTGGCACATCCGGCGATCCGATCCGCCGCATCCTCGCTGCGCAACTGGACGAGGGCGATGGCCTCTTGCAGGGCGCGTATGACCTGGCCGTTCTTTTCGGAAGCAATGGCGGCCTGCAACACGGGAAGCTTTTCCGCATCCTGTTCCAGGCCGATGTCCAGGGCGGCCTGACTGCGGCGCTTGGGGCTGGGGTCGCTCATCGCCGCCAGGTCGGCCACGTCCTTCATCGCGCGCCGCAGGTTCGAGTCGGTTTCGGCCAGCTCCAGATCGGACGAGGCCAGCCGCACCGGCTGCCCGGCCGCGTCGAGCAACGGTTTTCCGTCGATCACGCGGATCGCGCTCTGATTGTCGTCCGCATCCGCATCGTCGTTGAGAATGACCGGGATCCGGTCGCCCTCGGGCGTGTCGTAAATGTGGATTCCGCCATCCTTCCAGCGTGTGAGGAGGTCGAGGGCGGCAGG
>CAZYHO010000198.1:3496-8363 GCA_964647495.1 uncultured Akkermansia sp.
CCGGAAAAACAGACTCCCCGCAGCCGTGGGAGGAGAGCCCACCGCCACGGGGAGTCCGGCATTTATCACCAAACAACGGACGATCCTGCCTGCTTTGTCACTTCTTGGCGGTGGAAGCCTTCGGCTTGAACGTCCCCTTCAGGAACGGCTCGCCGACCACCTGCTTGTACTCCTTCAGGATCTTGAACTGGCCGTCGGCGCGTGTCTCGCCGATGTAAACATTCTTGGTCAGGTGGTGGTTCTTTTGTGTTTTCACCTTGCCGCCGGGGCCGATAAACTCGATGCCGCCTTCCAGCGCGGCGACCACGGGTGACACATCGAAGGTGCCGGCCTTTTCGACCGCCTTTTTCCAAAGATACACGCCGTTGTAACTCAGGACCATCGGCGAGCACGTGACGCGGCCGTCTTTCACGATGCCGGGCACATCGGTCGTCTTCACCCACTTGAAGAAGGCGTCCGTGAACTTCTTGTTCTCAGGCGATTTGATCGACTGGAAATACGTCCAGCAGCCGAGCTGGCCGACGAGCTGCTTCGCGGGAAGGCCGCGGAACTCGTCTTCGGAGATCGAGAAACTGACGACCGGGCAAGTCACGGACGTCAGCCCGGCGGCGGCGTACTCCTTGAAGAACGGGACGTTGGTGTCGCCGTTCAGCGTATTGATCACGCAGGCCTTGCCGCCGGCGGTGAACTGCTTGATCTCCGAGATGATCTGCTGGTAATCGGTGTGGCCGAACGGCGTGTACTTGCCGGCCGAGATGATTTTCCCCGACTCATCCTTGACGTATCCGCCGCCGATGTTTTCCAGCGGTATCCCCTTGCTCAGGAGGTACTCGAGGAGGACGAGATTCGTCGTCTGCGGATACACGTAGTCGGATCCGATGAGATAGAATTTTTTCTTCCCCTGGGCGAGCATGTAGTCGACCGCCGGCGTGGCCTGCTGGTTCACCGCCTCGGCCGTGTAGAAGATGTTGGGTGACATTTCCTCGCCCTCATACTGCACCGGGTAAAAGAGCAAGCCTTTCTTCTCTTCGTAAACCGGCAGCACCGACTTGCGGCTCACCGACGTCCAGCAGCCGAAGGTCACGGCCACCTTGTCCTGTTCGAGAAGCTGTTTCGCTTTCTCGGCGAAGAGCGGCCAGTTCGAGGCGCCGTCGACGACAACGGGCTCGATTTTCTTGCCCAGCACGCCGCCGGCTTTGTTGATTTCGTCGAACGTGAAGAGCAGCACGTCCCGGAGCGATGTTTCACTGATGGCCATGGTGCCGCTCAGCGAATGAAGAACCCCCACCTTGACGGTTTCCTGGGCGGTGGCGGCGGTGGCCGAACCGAACACGGCGGCGGCCAGACTGACGGAGAACAGACGTCGATTCATGGAATGTTTTTGGGTGCGCGTGGATACATGTGCCCCCGGCCGTCGCGGCCGGAGGCGTGGATTGGATGGGAAGCCGTGGGGCCGGCCGCGGCGGGGCCTAGAAACTGATCACCACACCGGCCGAGCCGGTCAGGAAGCTGTCGTCCGGGTTCACCGGGATGACGTCGTCGTTCGTGTAGTAATAGGTGAGGCCGAGCGCGAGCGAGACGTGATCGACGATCGGGATGGAGGCGGCGATGCCCGCCGACGCGTAGGCGAAGCCGGAGTCGCCACCGTGGAAGTTGTCCGTGTCGAACGAAACAGTGATCGGAAAGGAAAGCGAGACAGGACCGAGCGACGTGCCCGGGACGATGCCGACCTGCGTCACCAGACCGGTGTCGAACGGAATACCGTCATCCACGCGGCCGTGCAGCATGAGGAACGGATTGATCAGGCCGTCGTTGTAGCTGATCTTGCCGTCGATAATGTGCTCGACCTGCTCGCCGTAGATCCACGCGCCGTAACCGATCTGGAATGCCCACTTGTCCAGCGTGTACGTGAAGCCGGCGTTGACGTCGATTTCCTGGATGTTTCCGCCGATAGGCGAAGGCACGAGGTCGTTGATGTCCCACCATGTGTTGATGTAGGCCCCGAAGCCGCTGCCGAGATTGAAGTTCAGGTCGAGCGCCGGGTGAAAGAGCGCCTCGTCCCAGTTGCTGCCCGACCCCCAGACGTCCTGGCCGTACGAAACGAAATGCGTGTCGACGGTGAATGACAGCGAGCCGGTGACGAACGGCGGCGGCGGGTCGGGCGTCACCGGCGGTGGTGGCGGCGGCGCGGTGCCGGCGATCACCGGCACGGCCAACAGACCGGCGGTGGCCACGAGGGAAGAAAGGACTGATGTGGATTTTCTCATGGTTGGTTGCGGGTGATTGAAGGGTCGGACCGCAATCGGCCCGCCTCCAGCCATTCCCCAGCAGCATCGATGCCAGATCACCGCGAAGAATGAGAGAATTTGGTTTAATCATGAATGTTCTTCATTCATGCGGCCGTGCCTCCGCCCGCCGTGGCCTTTCCGCTCCGGACGGGCGGTTGACCTCGCGGCGCCTGCCCGCCATGCTCGCGGCACGCATGAACCGATCAGACGTTCCGACCCGCACCGAAACAGACACCATGGGCGCCATCGAGGTGCCGCAGGACAGATACTGGGGGGCGCAGACGCAGCGCTCACTGAAGTATTTCGCGATCGGGCGGGACGTGATGCCGCGGCCGGTGATCCGGGCCATGGGAGTGCTGAAGAAGGCGTGCGCGATCGTCAACGCGGATCTCGGAAAACTGCCCGCGGCGACAAGGGATCTGATTGGCGCGGCGGCGGACGAGGTGATCGACGGGCGCCTGGACGCGCATTTCCCGCTGCGCGTCTGGCAGACCGGCTCGGGCACGCAGTCGAACATGAATGCCAACGAGGTGATCTCGAATCGGGCGATCGAGATGGCGGGCGGCGTACCCGGGAGCAAATCCCCGGTGCATCCGAACGACCACGTGAATATGTCCCAGTCGAGCAACGACACGTTTCCGACGGCGATGCATGTGGCGGCCGTCGAGGAAGTCACGCACCGTCTGCTGCCGGCGGCACGGCAATTCCGGGACGCGCTCGAGCGGCGCCGCACGGAATTCGACGGCATCGTGAAGATCGGGCGGACGCACTTGCAGGACGCGACGCCGGTGACGTTCGGGCAGGAGTTTTCGGGATACGTGAGCCTGATCGACCGGGACATCGCGCGGATCGAACAGTCCCTCGACGGGCTTCACGATCTGGCGATCGGAGGGACGGCCGTCGGCACCGGCCTGAACAGCCACCCGGAATTCGCGGAGCGCGCGGCGAAAGCGATCGCGGCGCTGACCGGGCTGCCATTTCGCGGCCACCCGAACAAGTTTGCGGCGTTGAGCGCGCACGACGAGTTCGTCTATGCGAGCGGCGCGCTGAAAACACTCGCGGCCACACTGATGAAAATCGCCAACGACATCCGGTGGCTCGGATCCGGGCCGCGCTGCGGGCTGGGTGAGCTGGCGCTTCCGGAGAACGAACCCGGCAGCTCGATCATGCCCGGCAAGGTGAACCCGACGCAGAGCGAGGCGATGACGATGGTCGCGGTTCAGGTGATGGGAAATGACGCGGCCATCGGGATCGCGGCGAGCCAGGGGAACTTCGAGCTGAATGTCTTCAACCCGGTGATGATCCACAATTTTCTGCACAGCGTCGAGCTGCTCACCGGAACGATGAGCAGTTTCGCGGACCATTGCCTGGACGGGCTGAAGGTGAACCGTGACACCGTGGCCGGCTACGTCGCCAACAGCCTGATGCTCGTGACCGCGCTCAATCCGCACATCGGCTACGACAAGGCGGCGGCTATCGCGAAGCTCGGCCACAAGGAAGGACTGACCCTCCGCGAGGCGGCCATCAAGAGCGGCCATCTGACCGCGGAGCAGTTCGATCAGTGGGTCGACGCGGCCCGAATGACCCGCCCCTGAGCGGAAACACTCCTTGACAGATACCCATCCCGGTCCGCACTGGTCATGGATGATGGGTGATGACTCCACGGAACTCCCCCCGCCGACGGACGACACGGCCGAGCCGCAGGCCGGATCCCTGCCTGTGCGGCAGGATCCCGTGGCCCCGCAGCCGCGGCCCAGGGAATCATGGGAGCCACAGCAGCGCGAGACGCGCCGGCCGGATTTTGTCTCGCGGCTGACAAAAACCACCGATCTGCCTACCGAAATCGCCAAAGAGAGGCAGAAATCGAAGCTCGGGGAACACCGGCTGGCGGCCCTGCACTGGGAGGAGGAATTGATCGAGGAGGACGAGGCCGGGAGCCCGGAGGAGGTGGCGGACGAATTGGCGCAGGATGAGGTGGTGGAGGCAGCCGGCATTTCACGCGCCCAGATGGCGCTACTGGCCGGGCTGGGTGTGGTTGTGCTGGCGCTCGGAGCCACGTGGTTTGCGAAGAGTTTGTTGATCGGGAAAGGCGTGCCGGCGGTGCCTGAGGCGATCCGGCCGGAGGATCCCAGGGAATTCACCGGGTCGGCTCTCGGGTTGCCCGAACCGGAATACAATGAGGCCATGAATGCGATGCGGCGGTTCCTCGAGTCACCCACGGCGGAGGATTTGCGGCCGGTCATCCGGGATCCGGAACGCGTGTGGCCGCTCCTGGAGGCCTACGTCCGCCGCAACCCCTGGAAACCGTTCATCGTGCGGCGGCTGCCGGCCAGGAACGAAGTCCACCTGAATCGCGGACTGATGGCCGGCGCCGTGGAGGTGAACGACTACGAGCGGTTCGTCGTGGCGATGGAGCGCACGCCCGACGGCATGAAGGTGGACTGGGAAGCGTTCGCCGGACAGGGCGAAATGACCTGGGAGGAATTCATCGAAAAGCGGCCTCGCGTTCCGGTCCTGATGCGCGTCTCGTTGCGGCCCGACGATTTTTTCAATCAAGACTTCCGCGACTCATCCGCCTA
>CAZYHO010000199.1:0-8272 GCA_964647495.1 uncultured Akkermansia sp.
GGAAAGCCGCGCCATCCGTATGGGGACAAACACGCTGTGGGTCGGCTGCGCTCGCTGATACGGCGCGTATGACCAGCACAAGCGGGATCGCGGGCTGAGGCATTGAGATGGCTTGAATTCCTGCGGGGGGCGTGTCCGGGCCAATCGATCGATCAGTCCTGGCTGTGGTCGCTTGCGCCGCAGGCAGGTCCACGGCACGATGGGCGAATGTTCGATCAACTGAGCGAGCGCCTTGAGGGTGCTATCAAGAAGCTGCGCGGCCACGGCCGGATCACAGAAAGCAACGTCGCCGAAGCGGTGCGCGACGTGCGGCTTGCCCTTCTGGAGGCGGACGTCGAACTCAGTGTGGCCAAGGCGTTTGTGGAGGCGGTGAAGATCCGTGCCATGGGCGATGAGGTGCTGAAATCGGTTTCGCCTGGACAACAGATCATCAAGATTTTTCATGACGAGCTGTGCACGCTGCTTGGAGGCGACGAGGCCCCTCTGAACCTTGATCCACCCGGCTACATTCTTGTCTGCGGCTTGAACGGCGCCGGCAAAACGACCACCTGCGCCAAACTCGCCCGCCGGCTGAAGCTCGACGGCCAGCGGCCGGCCCTTATCGCCCTCGATCTTCACCGCCCGGCCGCCATCCAGCAGCTCAAGGTGCTTGCGGATGACATCGCGGTGCCGATTTTCCTTCCGGAGCCCGGAGAAAAGGACGTGCTGAAGACCGCCAGACGCGCCGTCGAATGGCTCAAGTCCCAATCCGCCAGCGTCGTGATCTTCGACACAGCGGGCCGCCAGGAGATCGACGAGGACCTGGTCGAGGAACTCAAGCGCGTCGCCACCTTCCTCAATCCCGGCGAAACGCTGCTCGTGGCGGACGCGGCGACCGGCCAGCAGTCGGTCAGTGTGGCGACGCATTTTCACGAGGCCGTGGGGATCACCGGCCTGATTCTGACGAAACTCGACGGGGATGCGCGAGGCGGGGCGGCACTCTCGATGCGAGCGGTGACCGGCCGACCGATCAAATTCATCGGTGTCGGGGAGAAGGTCGATCAGCTCGATGTGTTCGTCCCGCAGCGGCTTGCCGACCGCATTCTCGGGATGGGAGACGTCGTCGGTCTTGTCGAGAAGGCGGCGCAGGCAATCGAGGAGAAGGACGCCATGCAAATGATGGAGCGGATGAGTTCCGGGTCGTTTGATTTCAACGACTTCCTTGCACAGATGAAGTTCATGCGCAAGCTTGGGCCACTCGAAGGCATACTCGGCATGATGCCCGGCATGAAGGCGCTCAAGGACATGAAAGTCGATGACGCGAAGCTCAAGCGCACCGAGGCGATCGTTTTCTCGATGACGCCCGAGGAGCGGCGCAAACCCGACATCATCAACTCGAAGCGCCGCCAGCGCATCGCCCGTGGCTCGGGCACGCAAGTCAGCGACGTGAACCAGCTTCTCGAAAGTGTGAGTGCGATGCGGAAGATGTTCCGCGGCAACAGCGGCATGGCCGGCATGATGAAGGCCATGATGAAAGGAGGCGGCGGCACCCCCGCGCTCCCCCCGGGCATGGCCAGCAAACTGCCGAAACTCCCCGGTCTTGGCGGCTTGGGCGGTCTCGGCGACGCCATGCCGGACATGAGCCAGCTTGACAGCATGTTCGGCGGCAAAGGCGGTGGCCGGTCCGCTGGAGGCAAGAAACCAAAGAAGTACCGCCGCTTCTGATCCCGCCCCGTCGATTTCCCGTCGATTCCGGCATCGTGGCTGCTCACGGAAGGAGCAGGCGGCGATCCAACACCTTTCCGCACCCCCACGACCATGGCGATCCACGTCGCGCTCCATCATTGTTCCCGGTACACGTATGACAGGCCGGTTGACCACGCCCCGCACGTCATCCGGCTGCGGCCCGCGCCGCATTGCCGCACGCGGGTGCTGAGCTATGCGCTGGCCATCGAGCCGGGCGGCCATTTTCTCAACTGGCAGCAGGATCCGTTTTCGAACTGGCATGCGCGGCTGGTCTTTCCGGAAAAGACTCGCTCCCTCTCGGTGACGGTCGATCTCGTGGCTGAAATGGCCGTCTACAACGCGTTCGATTTTTTCCTTGAGGAAAGCGCCTCCCAAATCCCATTCGCCTACGAACCGCTGCTCGCCAAGGATCTCGCTCCCTTCCTCGAACTCGCCCCGCTCACCCCCGCCTTCCGCGCCTACTCCGATTCCATTTCCCGCGCCCCCACGCCGACGATCGACTGGCTCGTCGCCATCAACCAGCGTCTTTGGAAGGATATCGCCTACGGCATCCGGCTCGAGCCAGGCGTCCAATCGCCCGATGAAACGCTCACCCTGCGTTCAGGATCGTGCCGCGACTCGGCCTGGCTCCTCGTCCAAATCCTGCGCCACCACGGCCTGGCCGCGCGCTTCGTGTCCGGCTACCTCATCCAGCTCAAGCCGGACGTCAAAGCGCTCGACGGACCGAGCGGCGCCGAGTCGGATTTCACCGACCTCCATGCCTGGACCGAAGTGTATCTTCCCGGAGCCGGCTGGATAGGCCTTGATCCGACCTCGGGTCTGTTCGCCGGCGAAGGGCATCTCCCGCTCGCCTGCACGCCGGAACCGCAAAGCGCCGCTCCCATCACCGGTGCCACCGGCCCCTGCGAATCGACCTTCGAGCACACGATGAGCGTCACGCGCATTCACGAAAGTCCGCGCGTCACCAAACCCTACACAGACGACCAATGGGCTGCGATCGAAGCGCTCGGCCACCGTGTGGATCTGGACCTGCGCGCCGGCGATGTCCGCCTCACCATGGGTGGTGAGCCGACCTTCATCTCGATCGACGACATGGAGGGCGCCGAGTGGAACTACCATGCCGTCGGCCCGGCCAAGCGCCGGCTCTCCTGCGCCCTGCTGCGACGGCTGCACCGTGTCTTCGGGCCGGGCGGCCTCCGTCACTATGGCCAAGGCAAATGGTATCCCGGCGAGCCGCTTCCCCGCTGGGCGGACGGCGCGTGGTGGCGGCGCGACGGCCAGCCGCTCTGGAACGACCAATCCCTGCTGGCCGAACCAGGCCAGGACAACGGCCACGGGCCGGCCCAGGCCAAGGAATTCATCGCTCATCTTGCGCGCGTGCTCGGGGCCGGACCGGAGCACATGATGCCCGCGTTCGAAGACAAGACCTATTACCTCTGGCGGGAGAACCAACTGCCATCCAATGTCGATGCGCTTCACGCGCACCTCGGCGACACGGAGGAGAACGAACGCCTGCGTCGCCTCTTCCAGGCGGGCCTCGAAACCGTGACGGGCTATGCCTTGCCGCTTCAGCGCAAGAACGGCCGGTGGCTCAGCGGCCCCTGGTTTCTGCGCCGCGGGCAACTCTTCCTTGTTCCCGGCGATTCCCCGATGGGCCTGCGCCTCCCGCTCGAGTCGCTTCCCTGGGTCGAGGAAAAGGAGTACCCCTATCTCCAGCAGGTCGATCCGCTCGACGAGTTCAGCGCGCCGCTCCCCACGCCCAATGATTTGAAACGCCGACGCCTCTCCGCCGACCCCTCCGGCGCGGCCGCGGAGCGCCACCAAACCACCGTGCCGGCGGACCGGCCGCCCGCGCCGCAGCAGTCGGCGCCATGGATCATCCGCACCGCGTTGTGCGTCGAACCTCGCGGCGGCACCCTGCACGTTTTTCTGCCGCCGGTCGCGACGGCGGAGGGATACCTGGACCTCGTCGCCGCCGTGGAGGAAACCGCGGCAGCGCTCGCCCTGCCGGTCATCCTCGAGGGCGCCGCGCCCCCTTTCGATCCACGCATTGCCAACGTCAAAGTGACTCCCGATCCCGGCGTGCTCGAAGTGAACATGCCGCCAGCGGAGAGCTGGAGCGAAGTCGTGCGCCTCACGACAACGCTCTACGAGGAAGCGAGGCAGGTCCGGCTCGGGACGGAAAAGTTCATGATCGATGGACGCCATGTCGGCACAGGCGGAGGAAACCACATCGTGCTCGGTGGTCCGACTCCGTCCGACAGCCCGTTCCTCCGCCGGCCGGACCTGCTGCGCAGCCTGCTCACCTACTGGCAGAACCATCCCGGGCTCTCCTACCTATTCAGCGGGTTGTTCATCGGGCCGACCAGCCAGCATCCGCGCATCGACGAAGCGCGTCACGATTCGCTCGACGAACTCGAACTCGCGTTCACACAACTGCCCGAGCCACGCACCGAGGTGCCATCGTGGCTTGTCGACCGCCTGTTCCGTCATCTGCTCACCGATGCCTCCGGCAATACACATCGCGCCGAGTTCAGCATCGACAAGCTGTTCGATCCGGATTCGCCCACCGGCCGCCTCGGGCTGCTTGAACTGCGCGCCTTCGAAATGCCGCCGCACGCACGCATGAGCCTCGTCCAGCAGCTTCTGCTCCGCGCCTTGGTCGCCGTCTTCTGGAATACACCGTACGCGCGCCCGCTGGTGCGCTGGGGCACCGCGCTCCACGACCGCTTCACCCTGCCCTGGTTCGTGGCGCAGGACATCGCGGAAGTGGTTGCCGACTTGCAGGCGTGGGGACAGCCGTTCGAGTTCGAATGGTTCGCGCCGCATCTCGAATTCCGCTTTCCCCTGCTCGGATCCATCACCCAACGCGGCGTCGTCATCGAGCTGCGCACTGCCCTCGAACCGTGGCATGTGCTCGGCGAACAAGGCGCCGCCGGTGGCATGACTCGGTATGTAGACAGCTCGCTCGAGCGCCTGGAAGTGCGGGTGCGCGGGCTGACGGGAACGCGCTTCGTCGTCGCCTGCAATGGCCGAGCCCTGCCGCTGCATCCGACCGGCACGGAAGGGGAAACCGTGGCCGGCGTGCGGTTCCGCGCCTGGCAGCCGCCCGAGTGCCTGCATCCGACGATCGGCGTGCATGCCCCGCTGACATTCGACCTGGTCGACACCTGGAACGAACGAAGCCTGGGTGGCTGCGTCTATCATGTTACCCATCCGGGCGGGCGCAGTTACGACACGATCCCTGTGAATGCCTACGAAGCCGAGAGCCGCCGCCTTTCGCGCTTCACTCACATCGGGCACACGCCGGGACGCGTCGTCGTCGCACCGGCGCCCTGCAACCCGGCGCATCCATTCACGCTGGATCTGCGCCGGGAGGGTTGATCAATCTCCCCCGAGACCGCCTCCTCCGATCTTCTCGGTGGCCGGCAGATAACGGTAATAAACTTCCAGCATGAGCGTGCACAGCGCGGTGCGGTAGATTTCGGCGTCGCCCCCGGCGCCGCCGCTGCCATGCGCACCCATGTGCCCTCCTTCCTGCTTGTAACTTCCGTCCGCATTCTGGTTCGGCAGCAATTCGTCCTGAAGCGCCTTATTCCAGTCGCGCCACATCCTGCCTCCGCGCATGAAGACGACCTGGTTCACGTAGTATGAACCGTAAAGATCCGACTCGACGATATCGAATTCGAACGGAATGCGGCGTTTACCCCAATCTTCGCGGATGTAATCGATCCCTCGGCGCATTTCCTGGCCGCGGTCGAGCCCGCCCATGATCAGGGCCAGCGTGGCCACCCCGGTCATGCTGTAGCGAACCCCGTTGCGTCCACGGTAACCAAATCCGCCATTCTCGCCCTGCGATCCCTGCACGTACGCCATCGCCTTCTTGAACGCCTCATCCATGCCGGGAAAGTCCATCCCTGTGTGCGCGGCCGCATTGATCGCCTGAATCTGCCAGCCGGAGACCGACATGTCCGGGCCGCCGCCGGAGGGCGCTCCGTATCCGTAATTCCACCCGCCTTCACTGTCCTGACCCTTCACGATGACGTCGATGGCGCCGAGCACAGCCTCCCGCAGATTCGGAATGCGCTTGGTGCCGTACCGGGTCATCGAATACGCCTCGGCGACCGCGTAGGCCGCGATGCCATGTTCGTACGGAGCCGCGTTGGACTTCGGATCGTGTTCGGAGAGGAATTCGCGTCTCATCCAGAGGTCGACCAGCCAGGTGATACCCTTGAGCACTGTGTCGCCGTACTCGCGCGAGGTGTCCGGGAGTTCGCAGTGGCCGAGATAACTGAGCAGGCACAACCCGGTCATGGACGCCTTGTTTTGCGATCCCCAGGATCCATCCTCGTTCTGGTTGTTTTTCATCCAGGTCAGGGCGCGCACCACGTTGCGCTCGGTTTGAGGCACGCCGCCAGACGACGCGATCCGGCGTTCCCGGTCGCCCTTCGTGCAACGGCTGTCGATCGACAAGCCGCCCATGAATCTCCCGCGGCCCCCCCCCATGCCGGTGCCACCCGTCCCGTTGCCGCCGGTGCCGCCGAACCCGATGCCGAATCCGCTGCCGCCCATGCCCGCCATCAGATTGCCGACGTCGGTGATCGGGGAAGTCGTCTTGATTTCCGGCAGCGAGATCGAACTGAGCGAATTCTTGGCCAACACACGCTTGGCGGCGGCCGGGGCACTGCTCGAACTCTTCTTCTTCGCCATCTTCACCGCGGTCTCGGTGCCGCGCGCCGCGGAAACCCGGGGCGGCTGCGAGTCGAACTCCAGCTCCGCCTTCTTCTGGGTCGTCTGTTCCGAAATGACCCAGACCGCCGCCACCGCCAGCACCACCAGGTGGGCTCCCAGCACCAGCGCAAACCGTGCTGTATTGAACTTCGGTTTCACCCGCTCCGTCAGGTGAATCTCCGTGGCCGCCAGATCGGGATCCTGCGATTCCCAGGCGATGTCATCCACCGGTTGGCCAAATGGAACACCGGCTGGCACCGCCATCGGCACGGCGGTCGGCATGCTCTCGGGCACGGGCGGCGGAGTCGGAACCACCGCGTTGTCCCCGACCTCGCCGAGCAACTGAAGGTACGGCAGCGCGGCGGCCGGATTCACCGGCGTCAAAATGCGCACGGCCGCCAGCATGTGCTCACGGTTCTCCGGCATGTCGGGCGCCGCCATGATCACCTGCGCGGCGTCGTGCCGATCCCCTTTCGCCTCCAGCAGGGTCGCCAAATGGGCGCGAATGAACCAGTCGCCCGGATTCTGGGCGAGTTGCTGAGTGAACGTTGTGATCGTGGGATCTTCCATGACGCTGATCGGTAACGGTCTCGGGTCGCTGATTATTGGTTTCTTCTTACTGTGCCTCCATCCAGCGCCAGCGCAACCACCGACTGTTCAATTCAGCCCGTGACACCACCCTCCATCCCGCGAGGAAATGTTCGGGGCGGAGGTTGAACCGGGGCTCCTGCATCGAACCCGGAGGCAAGAGTGGGCGCCTGCCGGGAGCGGGCGCCCGGCTTCGGGCGAGCCCCCCACAGTTTGTCCGTCCCTCTATACCGAAGGCCTCCACAGTTTGACTGTCCCCTTATGCCGGAGACCCGTACAGTTTGCCTGTCCCTCTATGCCGGATGCCCCCGCGGTCCACCTGTAGCCGGAATCCCCGGAAGGGAGGAAATTGTCAGCCCGCGCCGGGGGCGGCTCCTTGTCCCCGGCGCTGACGGGCTGCCTTGACGGTATTGGCCATGAGCATGGCGATGGTCATCGGCCCGACGCCACCCGGGACGGGTGTGATGGCGCGGCAACGAGGAGCGACGGCTTCGAAATCCACGTCGCCGACGAGTCGCGTGCCGGATTTGGTGCCGGGGGCGTCGAGCCGGTTGATCCCGACGTCGATCACCACCGCGCCTTCCTTGACCATGTCGGCGCCGACAAAACACGGTCGGCCGATCGCCGCGATCAGGATGTCCGCCATGCGCGTGACCGCCGCGAGGTCACGCGTCCGCGAATGGGCGACCGTGACGGTGGCATTGCCGCCGCGGCCTTTGCTCATGAGCAGCAGGGCCATCGGTTTTCCGACGATCGAGCTGCGCCCGAGCACCACGGCGTGCGCACCGGCGGTTTCGATGCCCGCCGCCATCAGCAGCCATTGCACCCCCAGCGGCGTGCACGGCACAAATCCGGATGGATCCTCCATGGCCAGCCGCGCGACATTGTCCGGATGAAATCCATCCACATCCTTGGCGGGATCGAGCGCCCGGACCACCGCCGCCTCATCGATGTGCGGTGGCGGTGGTGACTGGACGAGAATCCCGTCGACGGCGTCGTCCGCATTGAGCCGGGCGATGAGGTCCAGCAATTCGGCCTGCGTGGTGGAGGCTGGCAATTCATGCTTGAACGAGGCCATGCCGAGTTCGCGGCAGCGGCGCACCTTGTTGCCGACGTACACCTGTGAGGCGGGGTCGTTCCCGACGAGCACCACGGCCAGGCCGGGTGTCAGGCCGCGCGCCGACAATTCGGCGATATCGTGGCGGCACTTCGCAAAGACCTCCTCCGC
>CAZYHO010000200.1:0-8240 GCA_964647495.1 uncultured Akkermansia sp.
CGATGCCGGCCAGGTCGGTTTCGTGGAAGAGGATCTGGCGGCGGTGCAGGAAGCGTGAAGGCATGGGTCGATTCTGCGGACCCGGCTCCTGGGCGCAAGGGCGTTGTGGTTTTGGAGGCGCGCGGACGTCCTGACGCGGCAAGCGTGAGGGGTTCACTGCATGCACTTTGCACTTGCTCCGGCCCCGCGGCCCCGGCACACTGGCAGACCATGAAGATGCGTATGTTTTTATTGCTCGCGGCCGGCGCCGCCTTTGTCCGTGTCGTTGCGGCGCAGGATGCCGCCGCCGAGGACGCGGCTGTGCCGGCGCTGAGCCCAGGGCAGAAAGCGATTGCCGACCAGGCCAACGCTTTCGTTGCCGCCTATAACAAAGGCGACGTAAAATCCATCACCGCCATGTTCGCGGAGGATGCCGAGTGGGTGGACCAGGGTGGCAACGTGCTTTCCGGCCGCGAAGCGATCGCGGATCATTTCAAGGGGGTGTTCCTGGTCTCAAGAGGGCGCACGCTGGACGTCGATGTCGAGTCGGTCCGGGCGTTGACCGCCGATGTCATGCTGGAAAAGGGAACGACCACGGTGACGGAGCGCGAGGGCCGGACCAGCGTGAGCAGCTACACCGCGGTTCATGTCAAGAAGGGCGATGCGTGGTTGATCAGCCAGTTCACGGAAACCGGATCACCGCTGGCCGGCAGCGCCGCCCGTCATCTGGCGGAGCTGGAGTGGCTCATCGGGTCGTGGGTGGATGACGAGGACGGCATCGAAGTCAAATCGACTATCGAGCGGGCGCTGGACGACAATTTCCTGACCTGGACGTATTCGGTGACGAACGCGGACGGCGATGAGTCGAGCGGGACACAGGTGATCGGCTGGGATCCGGCGATCGGGAAGATCCGGTCCTGGGCCTTCGAGACCGACGGGAGTTTCTCGGAGAAAGTGTGGACGCAGGACGGGCGGCGGTGGTTGATCGAGACGCGCACGGTGCTGCCCGACGGCGGCCAGGGGACCGAAGAGCAGACGCTGACATTCGTGGACAAGGATAAATTCACCAGTTCCTACGCCAGCCGGCAGGTGGATGGTGAAACGCTGCCCAACATCGGTCCCGTCACCGTCGTTCGGGCCAAATAACCGTTGCAGGAGGAGGCGATCATGAATCTTCGAAAAACAATTACTGTGGGGCTCACGCTGTCGGTGTTCGTGTGGACGACCGAGTTGTATGCGCGGGGCGGAGGAGGGGGCCGTGGGGGCGGCGGTGGCGGCGGCGGGCGTTCGGCGTCCCGGCCCTCGGGAGGATCAGCGAGCCGTCCGGCGCCGCGTCCATCGCGGCCTTCCGGCGGGGGTGGGCACTCTGTTTCCCGGCCGTCGGGTGGCAGCCGGCCGTCCGTGAGCCGGCCATCGAGTGGTGGAAGTAGCCGCCCGGCGGCGAGCCGGCCTTCCGGTGGAGGGAGCAGTTCTCGCCCTGCGTCCCGGCCGTCGACGCGTCCGTCCGGCGGTGGCGGAAGCAGTGTGTCGCGTCCCTCGACCAAGCCGTCGAAACCACCGCCCCTCAACAAGCCGTCGACGCGTCCGTCCACGCCGTCCGGCGGGGCCACGCGTCCCTCGACGCGTCCCTCCACGGGTGGTCCCTCCACGCGTCCTGGCGGCGGCGATCGACCAAGCGCCGGAACATTGCCATCGAATCGTCCTGGTGACGGCGGGGGCATCAAGCTTCCCGGCCAGGGCGGGGAACGCCCGTCGACCCGGCCCGGCGAACGACCTGGGGTTGCGACCCGGCCGGGAGAGGGCGGTCGTCCGTCAACGCTGCCCGCCACGCGTCCCGGGCAGACGCGCCCGGGGCAGGGGATCAATCGGCCCGGACAGTTGCCCACAGACCGGCCGGGCATCAGCGCGCGTCCCGGAGACCGGCCAGGTCAGGGGATCAACCGGCCCGGGCAGTTGCCTGCAAACCGTCCGGGCGCTGGCACCCGTCCCGGAGACCGGCCAGGAATGGACGGCAACCGGCCGGAAACGCGGCCGAACTGGGGGGACAAGTGGAACAACTCGAACAACAACTTCGACAACCAGTTCAATAACTGGAAGCAGCAAAACAATGTCGAGATCAACAATTTCCAGAATAACCGGTCGGAGCGCTGGAACGATATCAACCAGAATTGGAACGATGGCGACTGGCATAACAGGTTCGATTCGGACGAATACTGGGAATGGCGGCAAGATGTGGTCGATTTCCGGGGTGATCGCTGCGAGGAAATCTGGGGCAATTGTCACGGGTATCACGATCACTTTTTCCACCACGGCTACTGGGGATCGTGCTGGTGGGGAACGGCGGCGGTGGCGGGTGCGGCGGTCGGCGCGGCGGCTGCGGTCACCTCAGCGATCGTTTCGCCATGGTGGTGGTGGCGGCCGGCGACATATCCATCGGTGGCCACGTTTTATGGCCCGACGTATCCGGCCCAGCCTGTTGTTTATGATCCCGGCACGACGGTTGTTTACGAGGGCGACACGATTTACATCAACGGGCAGTCAGCCGGCAGCGCCACTGAGTACCGGCAAAAGACGATTGCGCTGGCCACGCCGCCCGTGGAAGAATACCCTGTGCCGGAGCCACCAGCCGAAGAGGGGAAGCCGGAAACCTGGCTGCCATTGGGTGTGTGGGCGCTGACGCAGCAGGAACAGGGCGATGCCGTGATGTTTTTCCAGATCTCGGTCGACAAGAACGGGATCGTCGCGGGCGCGTTCAAGAACGTCCTGACCGACGAGGACCAGCCGGTGGTGGGCCAGTTGGACAAGGAGAGCCAGCGGCTGGCGTGGCATGTCGGCGAGAATACCAACACGGTATACGAGACGGGCATTTCCAGCCTGACGTATGATGCCGCGAGTGTTTTCGTGCATTTTGGTGAAGACCAGACGCAGACGTGGCTGCTGGTCCGGCTGCCGTCGCCGGAAATGCCGCCCGGCACGGTGAAGCTGCCCGAGATCAAAAAACCGGCGCCAAAGGCACAATAGGCGGCCGCGGCGAGGGCGATGGGGGCGCCGGATGAAATGATCCGGCGGCTTCTGTTTTGGACGCATGTCCCGGGAACTTTGGCACGCGGCTTATGCGAGCACGTTTCGCACGGTGAGTGCCGCGCTGCGCGGCGCGGATCCGCTGGCCGTGGCCGCCATGGCCTTGCGGCATGTGGAACAATCGGTCGACGGGTTTCGCCAGCTCAGCGGCGCGACGGTTGACTGCCGGGCCGGGTGTTCGTTCTGCTGCTGGCTGCGGATCGATGTCCGGGCGCACGAGGTGCTGCTCATCGCGCGGCACCTGCGGGACATGGAACCGGCGGACCAGCGCGCGGCCGTGAAGGAGGCGGTGCATCGGGCGGGATCGCGCGTGGCAGGGCTCGGATTCGCGGAACGCCAGGAGGTGCGCCAGCCGTGCGCGTTGCTCGACCACGCCGGCTGCTGTCGCGTGTACGCCGTGCGGCCCGCGGCGTGCCGCCGGTATTTCTCCGTCTCGGTGGACGCGTGCGAGGCGATCTGGGGCGGCCGGCCGCCGGACGTGGAACCCGAACACCCGATGATCTCCGAACCGGGACGCCATGCCGCCAATGGCGCCCATAATGCGTTCATCGCCGCGGGATTCGATGGCTACTCGTACGACCTCATGGCCGCCCTGTCCGAGGCGCTGGAAGATCCGGAATGCGAGGCGCGATGGCGCCTGAAGCAGCCCGCCTTTTCCGCGCAGGCACGATCCTCCGTGCCGGAAGGGTTTTCGCAGGACGAGGCGTTGGGGAGACTGCGGGAGGAGTTGGAGGATGGGATGGGGTAAGGGGGCATGCTGCATGCGGCAAGTGTCTGCAGGGTGACATACGAATTGCGATCCGGTTCGCCCGCAATTCGTATGTCACCCTGCGATGGTCGCGACGGCTCTTGAGAACAAGTCGCAACATTTTTTTTACCTCGCAGGGTGCCACACGAATTGCGGGCTGCTGGCCTGCAATTCGTCTGTCCCCCTGTGTGCGGGGAATCTCTCTTGAGAATGGATCGCAACTTGTTTTTTGGAACCGGCTGGTGAATCGGGGGTTCCGGTTTCCTGTCTCACTTCGCGATGGCCAAGAGGGGGCGATTTGAGGTAGATGCGAGGATCATGCATCGTTCATTGCGTCTTGCGTGGGCGCTGGCCGCCGGGGCGGCGGCGGCCGCCGATCCGGCGATACCACCGGCTCTTGAGCCGTGGAAGGATTGGGTGCTCGCGGATCAGCCTGCGGTGCACAGTCCGCCGCGCTTCGACGACGCGGGGGCGCGGCTGGCGGTGTGGCCGTCAGTGCTCGAGGTGGATGCCACGGCGGCCGGCGGCGCATTTGTGCTCGAGGCTACGGTTTTCGATGAGGACTGGGTGTTTCTGCCCGGCGGGCCGGACCATTGGCCGCAGGACGTGCGCGCGAACGACGAGGCGGTGGCGGTTTTGCGGCGGGGCGCGGCGCCGGCGGTGAAACTTGGTCCCGGCACACATCGGCTGACCGGCCGGTATCGCTGGGACCCGCTGCCGGAGCACCTGGCCATCCCGCTGTCGATCGGCATTCTGCGACTCACGCTCAACGGCCAGGCGGTGGAGGCGCCGAATCGGGATGCGCAGGGGCTGCTCTGGCTCCAGCGCAACCCGGCGGAAGCGGCGGACCAGGACCAGCTCAGCCTCAAGGTGTATCGCCTGCTCGGTGACGGCGTCCCGATGTGGCTGACCACGGCGGTGGAAATGGCTGTGGCGGGCAAGAGCCGGGAAGTGGAACTCGGTCACGCGCTGCCCGATGGCTGGCAGATCGCCGGCGTCGAGAGCCCGCTGCCGTGCCTGGTCGACGACGCGGGCTTGATGAAAGTGCAGGTTCGGCCTGGCACATGGGCGGTCACGCTGAAGGCATTCCGCACGCAGCCGCAGGAGACGGTGGCCTATGCGGCGGGCACGCGTCCGCTGGCGGCGTCCGAACTGGTGGCTCTCCAGCCGGACGCGACGCTGCGGGTCGTGGAAATCGAAGGGCTGGAGGCGGTGGACGCGAGCCAGACGACGTTTCCGGACGCGTGGCGGTCATGGCCGGTGTTTGCGTGGACGACGGCACAGCCGTTTCGACTGGCGGAGAAGATGCGCGGCATGGGCATGGAAAAACCCGCGCCTCCCGGCATCACGCGCGAACTGTGGCTCGACGAGGACGGGAAAGCGGTGACTTTCCGCGACACGATCACCGGCGGCGCCCAGCACATCTGGCGCCTCGATGCGGCCGAGGGGCAGGAACTGGGAGCGGTCAAGGCGCGCGACGTGTCCCAGCTCATCACGCGCAACCCGCGCACCGGACGTCCGGGTGTCGAAGTGCGCGACCGCACGCTTTCGCTGGAGGCGGTGGGGCGCGTGCCGCTTGGAGCGAGCCTGTCGGCGACCGGTTGGGAAACGGTGGCGGCGCCCGTGAGCTGCGAATGGCATTTGCCGCCGGGCTGGCGGATGATCGCCCTTTTCGGCGCAGAGTGGGTGGAAGGTGACTGGTTGACGGCGTGGTCTTTGCTCGATGTTTTTCTGTTGCTCGTGTTTTCGCTGTCCGTTCAGCGGATGTGGGGATGGCGGGCCGGGGTGGTTGCCTTTGCGGCGTTTGTGCTGGCGTATCATGAACCCGGGGCGCCGCGGTGGACGTGGCTATTTCTCGTGGTGGCATTGGCCATCGGGCGGGCGCTGGCCGACGTGCGACCTGCGCTGGCGCGCCGCTGGCGGCCGGTTCTCGGCGTGGCGATCCTGCTGTTGCTGTGGGCGCTGGTGCCGTTCGTGACGCGGCAGGTCAACAGCCTGCTTTATCCGCAGCTCGAGCGGCAGCGGGCCGTCTCGTACTTCGAACAGATCTCTCCAGTGGCTGAGTTGGGTGCGCGGCACGACGAAGCAGCACCCAGACAGTACGCCGCCGCCGACGCGTCCCGGCAGGAGATCCAGCAGGATGAGGGCAAAAGCTACAAGGTCATATTGACGGCGAATCTGGCCTATGAGAAGTCGGCGCAGATCCAGACCGGACCCGCGGTGCCGCGGTGGGAGTGGCGATCCGTGAACTATGGATGGCATGGACCCGTGGCCGCCGGGCAGTCGGTGCGGCCGGTCCTGCTGACGTCGGGCGGGCAGCGAGTCTTGATTGCGGGCCGGCTGGTATTGCTGGCCGGTTTGTTGTGGTGCCTGCTGCGCCACGCGTGGGCGGCGCCCGGCGGCGCGGCATCCGCGGGATCGGCGCCTCCGACGCCGCCGGCCGGTTCGCCCCGGCTTCCGCGTCGGCCTCCGCCGTTGTCGGCGGCGGGCGTGGTCCTGCTGGCGGCGATGCTGGTGACGAGCGCGCCGTGGGCGGCGGCTCAGGAGGCGACGGCTCCCGCCCCGCCGCCGGATCCGCCGCGTGCCGCGCCCCTCTCGAGCGGGCACACCGATCATGTGTTCACGCTGCCATCGGCGGAATGGCTGGACGCCCTCAGGCAGCGTCTCCTCAAGCCACACGACGCTTTTCCACAGGCCGCGGAAATCTCCACGGCGGTGCTCAAGCTGTCCGGACGGCAGCTCGACCTCACACTCGAAGTGCATGCCGCGGCGGAGGTGGCGGTGCCGTTGCCCGGCCGGCTGCCGGCGTGGTCGCCTCTGACGGTATCGATGGACGACCGGCCCGCCGCGGTGGTACGGCGGCTGGACGGGTACGTGTGGGCGACGGTGCCGGCCGGCGTGCACCAGGTGAAGGTCAGCGGCCTGCTACCCCCGGCGCGCGAGTGGGAGTGGTCGTTCCTGCTCCCGCCGCGTCGTGTCGAAATCGAGGCTCCTGGGTGGTCGGTGAGCGGGCTGAAGCCTAACGGTGTGCCAGAAAACCAGATTATCCTCACCGAATCGCAGCCCGGAGGGGCAAGCGCCGCCGCCTACGATCGGCGGGATTTCCAGCCGCTCGTGGCGATCGAGCGGCACCTGGAACTCGGCCTTGTCTGGAAGGTGCGCACCGTGGCGCGGCGGCTGACCGAAAGGGGCTCCGCGATTTCGCTGAACATTCCGCTGCTGCCCGGCGAGCGCCTGCTCACCGGCGGTCTCACGGTCGCCAATGATCGCGTCGACGTGCGGTTGGGCGCGCAGGACGACGCAGTCGAGTGGCCGAGTGAATTGACGCCGCGCGAGGAACTGCCGCTTCAAGCCGAAGACACCGGGCGATGGGTGGAGCGCTGGCATCTCGAGGCCTCGCCGGTATGGAATATCGCCATGACCGGCGTGGCTCCCGTGTACGAAGGGGATGCCGGCTCGCTCGTTCCGGTATGGCGGCCATGGCCGGGCGAAAGCGTGAGCCTGCAGGTCACGCGGCCCGATGCCATCCGCGGCCAGACCATGACGGTGCGGAGCATCGCCTACGACACGGAACTCGGCGCCTACCAGCGCCGCGGCAGCCTGACGCTTCAGGTCGATGCCAGCCTGGGTCACGACCTCGGGATTCAGATGCCGGCGGACGCGGAGGTGACCGGTTTGACCAACGGCGGCCAGCGTGTGCCCGTGCGGCTCAGCGATGGCCAGGTCATCGTGCCGGTGCGTCCCGGGGAGCAATCGATCACGCTGCAATGGACCGCCGCGCGGTCGCTGCCGGTGACAGCGCGGGTCGATGCGCTCCGGCTTCCGGTCGAAAGCGCGAACGTTTCGCTATCGGTGGCCGTGCCGGAGCAGCGATGGGTGCTGTGGGCGGACGGGCCGCGGCGTGGACCGGCGGTGCGTTTCTGGAGCCTGCTGATCTGCGCGCTGGGCTTCGCGCATGTGCTCGGCTCGCTGCCGCTGCGCACATTCAAGCGCTGGGAATGGGCGCTGCTCCTGGTCGGGCTGACGCAGACATCGCTGATCGCGGCGTTTCTGTTTGTGCTGTGGGTTTATGCGCTGGCGGCGCGCGGCCGGTTCGCGTCCGCCTGGAAATCATCGATCAGGTTCAACCTGATGCAGCTCGCGCTGGCGGCCGGCACGCTGCTGGCGGTCGGCGTGCTCGTCAGCGTGCTCCACATCGGCCTGCTCGGTGATCCGCGCATGTTCATCCTCGGCGAAGGATCCACCACCGGGATGCTCCGGTGGTTTCAACCGCGCAGTGGAGCCGAATTGCCCACGCCTGCCGTCATCTCGGTATCCATCTGGATCTACCGGCTCCTCATGCTCGCGTGGGCCCTCTGGCTCGCCTTCGCGCTCCTCCGCTGGGTCAAATGGGGATGGCAGCAATTCACGGCCGGCGGTTTGTGGCAGCGGC
>CAZYHO010000201.1:0-8209 GCA_964647495.1 uncultured Akkermansia sp.
GTCTCGCTGGTCATCCGCCGTCCTGAATCTCATCAGCCTCCTCAATCAGATCTGCTTTCGCGATGACAGTGGTATTGATCGATGCGCGCCGTGTGGTGCGATGGGATGAGGGGGATGGCGACTGCCGGGAGGTTTCGCGTCCGGTGGGCGGGGGATTGGGCGAGGCGGTGCGTGCGGTGGTGGGGCCGGGGAGCCGTGTCGGGCGCGTGTGGGTGTTGAGCGCGGATGTTTTCACGCAGCGGCTGGCGCTGAGCCCTGCGCAGGTGGCGGGGCTGGACGAGGCGCAGTTGATGCGGGCGCTTTCGTTCGAGGCCGAGCCATTTTCCGGATTATCCGTGGGCGAGAGTGCGACCGGGTTTCGCGCGGAAGGTGGCGGCGCTTTCAGTGTGGCGCAGGTGGCGGCGGCCGATCGGGCGGCTGTGGTGGAGGCGGTGCGCGCGTGTGGCGGCACGCTGGCCGGCATTGCGCCCGCGGGCGCGCCGCCGGACGATGGTGTTCCGCTGGCCGGGTGGATGGCCGGGGAGCTGGCGGCGCTGGAGTCGGGATCGGCGGTGGTGATCCGTGCGCCGGCGGCGCCGAAATCGCAGAGGCGTTTCCTGATTGCGGCGGTGGCGCTGGAGGCGGCGGTGCTGCTGGCGGTCGTCGGCGCCGTGGCGTGGAACGGCCTGCGCCGCGCCGTGCTCGAACGCGCGCTGGGCGAAGTGGCGGAGGCGACGCGGCAGGTGGACGCGGTGACGCTTCAACTCGCGGCCGCGCGGAACGACGAGCGGGAATTGCGCGAGCAGGCGGCGCGGCGCGAGATGCTTGCCGGGCGGCGCGGCTCGCTGGCGGCGGTGCTGAGGCAATGCGCGGCGAGTGTGTCGGGCGACATGGTGGTCCGTGGCATCGAGCCCGATGGTGTATCGCGACTGAAGGTGAGCGGGATTGCGCTGGAGGCCGGCGCGGTGGACGAGCTGGGGATGGTGCTTTCGCGGTTGCTGAAACCGCATGGCTGGAGCGCGCAGCCGAGCCTCAAGCGCGGGAGGAAGACGCAGCCCGGCGGCGGGCCGTGGGAATTCGTGCTTGAACTCACGCATCGCGACGCCGCGCTGCGGCCATCCGCGATCACGCCGGGGAGGGAAGCGGAATGAAGGCGCGCACGTCGCGGGAAAAATGGCTGCTTGCCGTGCTGCCGGCGTGGATCACGGCGTTCGTCGGATGGCTGGTCTTCGTGCGCCCGGCGAACCGCGAAATCGCAAACCTCCACCAGCGCCTCGTCAATCAACGGCCCGCCGCCGAGCGGCTGGCGCAGGCCGGCGCGCTCCGCGCCGAACTCGCGGACCGCGAGAAGGCCGTGGCGGATCTGCGCGCCGCCGTTCCCGCGCCGGAGAGCGCCTTCGACCGCAACGCCGCGCTGCAACAAGTGTCCCGGCTCTGCGCCGCACACGGGTTGAACCTGAACGGCGCCGTGGCGGAGCCGGGCGGCGTGGTGCCGCCGCATTTTCTGCAGGCCGTCGCGAACGGCGTGGCCGCGGCGCCGCAGGTCTGGCGCTTCGATCTGCGCGGAAGCTACGGCGCCATGCAGCGGCTGCTCGACGACCTTGGCCGGGCGCCGGTTTTCATCGTGCCGCTTACGCTCGCGATGACGACCGAGGCAGGAAACCGCCAGGCCAGCGCCTGGGTGCTCACGCTCTGGTTATGACGACGACACCCGCCGAGATCCTCGACCGCCTGCTTCTCGCCTGCGTCGCCGCCGGCGGATCCGATCTGCATCTCGCTCCGGGCCTGCCGCCGCATCTGCGCGTCCACGGCGAACTGGCGCCGATGGCCGGCGAGCCGGCGCTTTCCGCGGAGCAATCGCAGGCCCTCGCCACCGAGCTGGCACGGCGCATCGGCCTCGCGTCCACCGCGTCGCTCGATGAAACCGGATCGATCGACGGCGCGATCACGGCCGGTGGAGCGCGTTTTCGTTTCAATGTGTTTCGCCGGCAGGCGCAGACGGCCGTGGCCATCCGCAGGCTGGAAGACAGATTTCGTTCGCTCGGCGAACTCGGGCTGCCCGAGAGCCTGCTTGCGCTCTGCGGTCTGCGCGACGGCCTGGTCATCGTTTCGGGACCGACCGGCGCCGGCAAGAGCACCACGCTTGCGACCCTCATCGATCACGTGAACCGGACACGCTGCGGCCACATCATCACGATCGAAGATCCGGTGGAATACGTGCATCTCCCGGTGCGGTGCGTCGTCAACCAGCGGCAGGTCGGGATCGATGCGCCCGGCTTCAACGCGGCGCTGGTCGCCTCGTTGCGGCAGGATCCGGACGTGGTGCTGGTGGGTGAAATCCGTGATCTCGACACGATCCGCACCGCCATCACCGCGGCGGAAACCGGGCATCTTGTTTTCACCACGCTGCATGCCGGCGATTGCGTCGGGTCGATCGAGCGGCTGGTCTCCGTGTTTTCAGCGGACGAGCAGGACGGGATCCGGCGGCAGCTCGCGCTTGTGCTTCGCGGCGTCGTGGCGCAGCGGCTTCTCCCCGCCGCGGCGGACAACGGCGCGCCGCGGCGCGTCGCCTGCAGCGAAATCCTCATCAACACGCCGGCGATCGCGCATCTCATCGCCAGCGCGCGCAGCGCCCAGATCTATGCCGCGATGGAGGCCGGCGCCACGCACGGCATGCAGACAATGGAGCAGGACCTCGCGCGCCTGTGGGTCACCGGGCACATCAGCGAAACCACGGCCATCGCGATCGCCCGCCACAGCGGCACATTGCGCGATCGCGCCACCGCGCTGCGGGCCAATCGAACAGGAGGTGGTGCATGACGCAGGAAGCCGCGGCCGCGCTGGATCTGGACCGGGTGCGCGTCGACCCGGCCTGGGCGCTGCGCATTCCGGTGAGCCTGGCGTTGCGGCGGCGGGTGTTGCCGCTGGCGGTGCTCGACGGGCGTGTCCACGTGGCGGCGGCCGGCGCTCCGGATGAGGCGACCCTGGATGCCGTGACGCGGTTCACCGGGCTGCCGGTCTCGGTCGTGCCGGTCGACCCGCAGGCATTGACGCGGGCGCTGGCGCGCATTTACGGCGACGGCCGCGCCCACTCCGCGCCGCTGAAGGAGGCGGAGACGGACGACGCGATGGCGCTCGCCGAGGAACTGATGCGCGCCGGCCTGATGCGCCGCGCGTCGGACATCCACATCGATCCGATGCGCGACGATGTGCGCGTGCGGTTCCGGGTCGATGGCGTGCTCGAGGAATATCGGCGGCTTCCGCTGGCGGCACACCCCGCGCTTTGCAGCCGCCTCAAGGTGCTTGGCGGCATGGACATCGCCGAACGCCGCGCGCCGCAGGATGGCGCGTTCACGCACCAGTATGCGCTGGGCGACAGGTTGCGCGCGGTGGATTGCCGGATCGCGTCGCTGCCCACGCGCCATGGCGAACGCCTGACGCTTCGGTTGCTGGCGGCGGAGGAAAGCCGGCACTCGCTGGGCGGGCTCGGCATGGTTCCCGCGGATCTGGAGCTTTTCGAATCGGTGCTCGCCCAGCCGAACGGGCTTGTCCTGCTCACCGGCCCCACCGGCTGCGGGAAAACGACGACGCTTCACGCCGCCATCCGCCGCCTTCTCGCCGGCGAGCCGCTGAACATCATCAGCGTCGAAGATCCGATCGAATATGAAATCGCCGGCGTGGCCCAGGCGGAGGTGGACGCTGCGGACAAGGTGTCGTTCGATCGCGCGCTGCGCTCGTTGCTCCGGCACGATCCGGACGTGCTCGTCATCGGCGAAATCCGCGACCTCGACTCGCTCGACATTGCGGTGAAGGCGTCGCTCACCGGGCACCTCGTCTTTTCCACGCTGCATACGAACGATGCCGTGAGCGTGGTGACGCGCCTGGTGGACATGGGGATGGCGGCGCCGCTGCTGGGCGCCACGCTGCGGCTGAGCGTGGCGCAGCGGCTCGTGCGGCGGCTGTGCGCTGACTGCCGCAAGCCGGTGCGGCTGTCCGCGGACGTGGCACGGGCGCTCGGGGTTGCGGACGCGGGCGAGGCGACGGTGTTCGAGCCGGCCGGCTGTTTGTATTGCGCGGGGCGCGGGTTCGACGGGAGGATCGGGCTGTTTGAAATGGCGTGCATCGACGCGGAGGCGGCCGCCTTGATTTCACGCGGGGCGGATGCGGCGGCGCTGGCGGCGGCATTGCGGGGCAGGGGATTTCGCACGTTGCAGGCGGACGGCGCGGCCAAGGCGCTCGCCGGTTTGACCACGGTGCGCGACGTGATCGACACCACCACGGGGAACTGACGATGCCTGATTTCCAATACACGACGCGCGATGCGGGCGGCCTGACGGTGAAAGGCACGCTGGCCGCGCCCAGCGTGGAGGCGCTCACCGCCGAGTTGCGGGCGCGCGGGTTGCTCGTGCTGGACGTGGAAACCGTGACCACCGCTCGCGAGCCCGGCCAGCCGACGTGGAACCCGCGCACATGGCTCGGAGCGATGACGTTCGACGTCGAGATGGGGTTCCAGCAGCTCGCCACCATGCTGCGCGGCGGGCTCGGGCTGCTGGCCGCGTTGCGCACGGTGGCCGACCAGGCGCGGCGCCCGCGAGTGGCCGCGCTGTGGCATCGCGTGGCCGGAAAGATCGAGCAAGGCGCGACGTTCGCGGGAGCGCTGGAGGCGCAGGGGCGCGTCTTTTCCCCGCACGTCGTGCAACTGGCCCGCGTGGGTGAGGCGACCGGGGAACTGGACGTGGCGCTCGGCCGGGCGGCCGAACACCTCGAGCGGGCGCGGCAGCTTCGGATCACGGTGATCAATGCGCTGGCGTATCCGGCCACGGTGGTGGTGCTGGCGTGCGGGGTGGCCATTTTCCTGGTGGCCGGTGTCATTCCGAAAATCCAGCGGTACCTCGGCGGCCGCGGGCGCGAACTGCCAGTGCTCACCCAGTGGCTGCTCGACGCGTCCGCTTTCGTGCAGGCCGCGCTGCCGTATGCGGGCGTGTGCGGCGCGGCGGCGGTGATCGCGCTGGTGTGCCTCCGCCGCTGGCCGCCGGGCCGGCTGGCGATCGACCGGATGCTCCTGCGACTGCCGGTGGCCGGCGCCGTGCTGCGGCTGGCGGGCACCGCGACCGTGGCGCGCGGGCTGGGCACGTTGATCGAGAGCGGTGTCACGCTGCTCGACGCGCTGGGCACGGCGGCCGCGCTTCCCGGCAACCAGGCGATGCGCGAGCGGCTTGTATCGGCGCGCGAGATCGTGCTGCGGGGCGGCACGCTGGCGGGCGCGCTGGCGGGCGGCAGCGAATTCATGCCGATGCTGCCGCGGATGGTGGCGGTGGGCGAGAGCGCGGGCACGCTCGCCTCGGTGCTTGCGGAGGTCGCGCGGTTTCACGAGGCGCAACTGCTGGCCACCGTGCGGCGCCTGAGCGTGCTCATCGAGCCGGTCGTCATCGTGGTGGTCGGCGGGATCGTCGGTTTCGTCTACATCGCGTTTTTCCTCGCCCTTTTTTCGCTTGCCGGCCGTGTCCGGTGATTTGTCCGCCAACCCGAGAGCCACGTTATGAAGAATCCACCGACACTCATCGCTGTCGCAGCCGTCGCGGCCATCGCGGCCTGCCTGGCCGCCGCCACCCGCGCCCAGGAACCCCGGGATACCGAGCCGGATCCGACACGCGCGAGCCCGCGGTTGCGGGCGGCGCTGCTCGACGAAGGCACGGCGATTCCGGACATCGTGGTCCGGGGGATCGTGATCGGCGCCGCGAGGGACGGCGGATCGGTGGCGCTCGAAGCGGCCGGCGGCGGCATCCACCTCGCCCGTCCGGGCATTCCATTCACGCTGACGGCGGGCGGCCTGCTGCGAAAGCTGGTCGTCTCGCGCGTCGCGGTCGAGGGCATCGAGATCGAAGCGCCGGAGTCCGGCGAATCGATCACGCTGCCCGGTCCGCGCATGATGCCGGGCGCCGGCGGCGGGGGCGGGCGCGGGGTCGATTACGTCGAATTCCGCGAACTCCCGCTGATCGACGCGCTGCGGCTGCTGAGCGACCAGACGGGGCGGAATTTTTCCTCCTCCGCGGAAGCGAACAAGCTGCTGGTGAACGCGTTTCTGCGCGGCGTGCCGGCGGACGCGGTGGTCGAGGAACTGTGCAAGAGCCACAACCTCTGGTTCCGCAGCGACGAGCGCTCGGGGATCCTGCGCATCATGACGATGAGCGAGTTCGAGAAAGATCTCGCGGGGTTCCGTGAGGAGCGCACCGAGGTGTACACGCTCAGGTACCCCAACGTGACGGAGATCGCCGTCGCCATCGCCGATCTCTTCGGAGACCGGGTGCGGCTTTCTCTCGGGGCCGAGGAAACCGATGACGACATGCGCCGCGACCTCGAAGGGCGGTTCGACCGCTTCGACATCCTGACGCAGCGCACGCAGTACGCCGGCATGCTCCAGGGCCAGAGCGCCAACATCATCGGGGGCAACGTGAACGGGTTTTATTCCGGAGGCGGTGGCCTCTACGGGTTCGGAGGCATGGGCGGCATGGGCGGCATGGGCGGGTACGGGACAACCGGCCGCGGCGGTGGCCGTTGGGACGACGACTACGGCCGGCTCCGGCAGGACGGCCGGTTTCGGCGCGGCGACGATGGCACGGCGCTGCCGGCCGAGGGCGGGTTTCGCGGTCTGACGCCGGAGCAGGCGCAGCGCGTCGAGCGTGCGCTGGCCGGAGGCGCCGCCCCGGGCGAGGCCGCGGCGGTCGAAGATCTGCGCACGAAACCGGCGACGATTTTTATCACCGGCAGCCGCCGCAACAACATGCTTGTCGTGCGCACGGCCGATTCGCGCTCGCTCGACGACATCCGCGCCCTGGTGCGCCGTATGGACGTGCCGACGCCGCTCGTCCTGCTCGAGGTCAAGGTGGTGAGCATCGAACTCGGCACCGATTTCCGCTCCGCCTTCGATTACCAGTTCAGCGACGGCGACACGAGCGCGACGTTCTCCCGCGAGAACGTGCCGCGGCCGCCCGACGGGGGCGCGATGCTCTCCGGCGGGATCAACTCGAGCGACATGACGTTTGTGCTGGTCGACGACAATTTCCGCGCCCGTGTGCAGCTCTTCGAGCAAAAGAACCGCATCAAGAACATCGCCACGCCGACGCTGCTCACCGCGAACAACGAAGTCTCCCGGCTCTTCCTCGGCGAGGAGCGCCCGCTGGTCCGCGGCATCAACAGCCAGACGATCATCACCGACAACAACGTGGCGACGACGCCGAACACGGTGACGGAATTCCGCCCGGTCGGCAACACGCTGCTCATCACGCCGAACATCAATTCGGACCGCACGGTCACGATCCGGCTCGTGCAGGAGCATTCGTTCATCAATCCGGCGGGCGCCTCGATCCCGGTGGTCACTTCCACCGAAAACGGCAGCTCGGTGCAGGATGTGAAGGTGGACGTGGTCGCGACACGCTCGATCAGTGGCACCTTCGTCGCCAAGGACGGCATGACCGTGGCCGCGGGCGGGCTCATCGAGGAGATCGATTCCACCAAACGCGGCCAGGTGCCGCTGCTCGGGGACATTCCGTTGCTCGGCGTGCTTTTCCGGCGGGATGAAATCACGAAGTCCCGGCGCGAACTGGTCGTCATCATCAAGCCACACGTGATGAGCACCCCGGCCGACGGCCAGCGCATCAGCGAGGAAGTGCTGCTCCGGCTGGCGCCCGAAAGCGCCGACCTTCTGACCGGCGAGGGCCTGCTGTCCGGCGCCGCGCTTTTCCCGGACCGCGCGGAAGAGCCGCCGCCTCCGGCCCGCGCAGGATCGGGAGGCGCGAAAAACCCGGGAAAAAGTGGCTCCAGGCGGTGAACCAACCGGCCGCGCCGCGCGCTCATACCGATGTCCATGTCCATGTCCATGTCTACGCCCGCGCCGATCATGAAACCCGCATTCCACACACAGACCCGCCGGCCCGCCGCCGGCTTCACGCTCATCGAGCTGCTTGTCGTCATCGTCATTCTCGCGGCACTCGCCGCTCTCATCGTGCCGAATGTCGGCATGTATGGCCGCTCCACCGACATGGCGGTCAGCGCGAAGACGCAATCCGACGTCGCCTCCAACGTTCAGATGTTCTTCGTCACCCAGAAGCGGTACCCGCAGGGATTGGATTCGCTGCTGGACACGACCGGCGCGATTTACGCCTCGGACACCACCAATGGCGATACGCAGACGCGCGGCCTGCCGTACGGCGGCGCTGACGGCACACGCCTG
>CAZYHO010000202.1:0-8176 GCA_964647495.1 uncultured Akkermansia sp.
GCCCAGCCCGGGACCGACCCGAACAAGAGCGACACCGACGGCGACGGCTTTGCTGACAAGGTTGAGATCGATCTCGGCTTCAACCCGACCCTTGCCACCAGCCACCCGGCCGGTCCGAAGGTTAGCGCCCACTGGACCTTCGACGGCAACCTCAATGACTCCGCGATCCTCGGGGTCGCCGCCGACAACCTGACCGACAATGTCGCCGGCGGCGCCAGCTTTGCGCCGGGCATCGTCGGCCAGGCGGTCGTCATCCCGTTCGGCGCCGGGGTTTCGAACAAACTCACCGCCGCCAGTTCGCCCGACCTCAACCTCGGCGAGAACTGGGCCCTCGAAGCCTTCGTCCACCCCGACTCCGACAACAATCCGTTCAACGAATGGGAACGGTTCTGGATCAAGTGGGGAGAGGGCGGGAACGAGTGGCACACATCCTTCCGTGGAAACGAGTCCGCCCTTGTCCCCGACGGCCTCGACTTCTTCGCCAATGGCGCTCAGGTTCTCAACAACAACGACACGTCGATGTCGGTCCCCCGCGACACGTGGTCCCATATCGCCTTCGTCGGAAACCTCGAGGAAGACACCATCACCGCGTGGATCAACGGCGAATTGGTCGGAACCGCCCCCTACATCGCCATCGACGCGACCACGGGAGCGATGAACTTCGGGAACTTCGCCGCCGGCGACCAGTCCGGGCTGCAGTATTCCGGCCTCATCGACGACGCCATGATTCATACCACGGCCGTCGATGCCGCCTATCTCGAGGCCCGCGCCGCCTTGATCTTCGGGGCTCCGGTGCCGATTCGATTCACCGATGTCCGCTTCAACAGCGAACTCACCCAGGTCACGCTGACCTGGACATCCCGGCCGGGAAGGACTTATCTTCTCGAATTCAGCGCCGACCTCACCGACTGGTTCACCGTCGAGGACAGCATCCCCTCGGGCGGTGATTCCACGACATTTGTAGACGAAACGATCCTTCCCGGCACGCCTCGGAGGCTGTATCGTGTCAAACAGGAGTAACCAGCCAGCCGCGAGAACCAGCCCCATCAAGCATGCAGTGGACCGCATCGATCGCCGCCGCCCGAATCTTCATCTTCCTGCTCCCGGGTGCCGCGGCGTCGAACGCCGCATTGAACGATGGACTCGCCGCCCACTACCCGTTTGACGACGCCAGTGGCACGCTCGTGGCGGACGCCGTGCGCGGCCCGCAGGGCGCCGCGACGCTGAGCGATGGAGAGTGGGTCACCGGAACGATCGGCGGCGCCCTGCAGCTCGACGGAATCGGCGACTGGGTTGCGGTCCCCAATCCGCTGGCCGACGGCTCCCAGGCGGCGACGGTGGCCGGCTGGGTCTGGGCCAACTCTCGCCCGGCTTGGGCCTCGATCGCAAAAAACTGGGGAAACGTCACGGCGGGCCAGTTCCACCTCGGCCTTCATGCGACGAGCGGCGACCTCAGCAATTTTCTCTCAAACTCGACGAACGTACGCGAGGGGGCCGCCACGCCGTTCCCCATCGGGCAGTGGCAACACGTGGCTTTCACATACGACGGCGCCACCCACAAGCTCTTCCGCAACGGCACCCTCGTCGCCAGCAGCACCACCCAGACGCCACTCGTCCGCAACAGCGCCACCATCTCCCTCGGCGTCAAAACGAACGACGCCGGAACCGCCCCGGACAGCGCGGTACCCGGCTGGTGGGATGGCAAGTTGGATGACTTCGGCATCTGGTCGCGAGCGCTCTCCGAAATCGAAGTGGCGCTCGTCCACGCCCGCGGCCTGCAGGGGTTTGGCATCGGTGATCCGGAAATGCCGGGCGAAGGCGACGTGATCATCAATGAGATCATGACCACCTCCGGGGCCACCCCGTTCCGGGATGAGGACGGCGATAGCTCCGACTGGATCGAACTCTTCAACCCCGCGTCCATCCCGGCAGACCTCGAAGGGTGGTTCCTGAGCGACGACCCCGATCGCCTTAATAAATGGATGTTCCCATCCGTCGCCGTCCCGGCCGGCGGGTATCTTGTCGTCTTCGCTTCGGACAAAGACCGTCGCATCCCGGGCCGGCAACTCCATACCAACTTCCAACTGACCAGCGCGGGGGAATTCCTCGCTCTCGTCCGGCCCGACGGCGTCACCGTCACCAGCGGATTTATCCCGCAGTTCCCTGCGCAAGCGGCGGGCCTCAGTTACGGGTTCATCGGCCAACCGCCCGTCGCGCGCCCGCTCGCTCCCCCCACGCCCGGCGCCGCAAACCGAAGCCCCGCCGGCCCACTCGTCGAGGATCTGACCCGGGATCCAACACCTCCCCCGGGGGACGATCAGCCGCTGCTCATCACCGCGCGTGTCACGCCCAACACGGCGGCGGTTACCAGTGTGACCCTCCACTACCGCATCCAGTTTCAGCCCGTGACGACGGTCCCGATGAACGATGACGGTGGCGAGGGCGATGCCGCCGCAGGGGACGGGACCTACTCCGCCCTGATCCCGCAAGGTTTCTTTTCTCCTGGCCGGATGGTGCGCTGGGCGGTGACCGCGACCGACGCCGAGGGCTCCGTGACCCGCATGCCTCCGTTCCCGGACCCACGCACCTCGCCGGAGTTCTTCGGCACCGTGATCGTCGATCCGTCGATCAACACGCAACTCCCTGTTCTGCACCGGTTCGTCGAGATCCCTGCCCGCGCGGAGCTTCGCAGCGGAGCCCGCGCCTCCGTTTCTTTTGACGGCGAGTTTTACGACAATGTCTTCATCCGCCAGCGCGGCGGAACCTCGGCCGCCTGGCCGAAAAAAAGCTACAAGATCGATTTCAACGACGGCCACCACTTTCGCTTCCGCGACGGCGTCCCTCGCGTCGATGAGATCAACATCAACACAACCTACACGGACAAGAGCTACGTCCGCAGCGTTCTGGGCTACGAGCACCAGCGCGATGCCGGGCAGCCATCGCCCGAGGCGTTCCTGGTCCACTGCCGCCAAAACGCCGAGTTCTTCAGCGTGGCCATCCTCGTCGAGCAGCCGGACCGCGACTTCCTGCGGCGCTGGAACCTCGATCCCGATGGCTCGTTCTACAAAGGCGCCACCGCACCCACCCATTACGAACCCGGCACGCCGATCTCCTACTGGGAGAAACGAACCCGCCGGCACGAAGGAACCCAGGATCTGTCCGCCTTGCTCGCCGGCCTCGTCCGAACCGGCGCCGCACTGGAAACGTTCCTCTTCGACCAGGTCGATCTTCCCCGCCAAATCAATTACATGGCTACCACGGCCATCACGCAGAACATCGATGGCAGCGACAAGAACCACTTTCTCCACCGCGACACCGAAGGATCGGGCGAGTGGTTCATGCTTCCCTGGGACCTCGATCTGACGTTCGGCCCCGACGCCCTCAATACCGATACCATCGTCTTCAACCGCGACTCCCAAGGATCCGCCCCAAGCCACCCGTACATCGGCGCCCGCCCGTGGGTCCTCGCCGGCGGGAAGTACAATCGCTTTCTCGAAGTCATCGTCGCCAACCCGCGAACCAAGGCGATGCTCAACCGCCGCATCCGCACCCTCGCCGACGAGTTCCTCGCCACCACCTACTTCCATGATCGCATCGACGCGCTCGCCGCCCAGATCGGCCCGGATGTCGCGCTCGACAAGGCGCGCTGGGGCGCCGACGCCCATTTCGGCTCCCGCGACTACACCCTGACCGAGGCCGCCGAACGGATCAAACGCGAGTACCTCGACCGGCGCTTCGGGTACCTCACACTGACACAAGGGCAGCCGGGAAGCGGGACCGCGCTCGTCCATGAGACCACCGCTCCGGCCTCCGCTCTCGTGCCGCGTGACGGCTCGCTCGGCCTGAGTTGGACGGATCCCGGCTTTGACGACACGTCATGGATCCACGGACTGAATGGCATCGGCTACGAACGCGGAGCCGGCGGTGAGTTCGAACCGCTCCTCGCCATCGACCTCCTCGACCCCGCTCTCCCGGCGGAATCCCGCATCGACTCCGACGGCGACAACAGCAACGAAAACGACTCCGTCTACATCCGGTTCCCGTTCGAATTGGCGAACCCCGCGGCGGTCTCATTCCTCCGGCTCAAGGTTAAATACGACGACGGCTTCATCGCCTACCTCAACGGGACCGAACTCGCCCGCCGCAACGCCCCTGCGGCAGCCGATTGGAACGCCTCGGCCACCGGAAACCACCCCGACACCCAGGCGCTCGTTTTCGAAAACATCAACGTCTCGAGTTTTCTCGACCGCCTGCGAGCCGGGACGAACGTGCTGGCCGTCCATGCGCTCAACGATGGACTGACCGGTTCCGACATGCTCCTGGTGGCGGCATTGGTGGACGAGGCGCCCGCCAGCGCCAACTCAGTGGGCATCCCCCATGCCCAGCCGCCGGCGCCGCCCATGGAGTTCGGGGCGATTGATTTCAACCCGGCCTCCGGGAATCAGGACGAAGAGTTCATCGAGATCCGCAACCCAAACAGTTATCCAGTGGATGTTTCCGGATGGAGCGTGGACGGCGGGGTCGCCCACGTCTTCATCGGAGGCACGGTGATCCTGCCGGAGGAAAGCCTTTACCTCTCGCCAAACGCCGGCGCCTTCCGCCGCCGCACCACCGGACCGCGGGGCGCCCAGAATCTCTTCGTCCAGGGAAACTATCAAGGCCACCTCTCGAACTTCGGTGAGTCACTCACCCTGCGGACGCGCGCGGGCACGGTCGTGGCCGAAACCACCCTCGAACCCGCCCCCACGGACGTTCAGCGCCACCTCGTCATCTCGGAAATCATGTACCATCCGGCCGGCGGGCATCCGGATGCCGAGTTCATCGAACTGCTCAATACCAGCGACAGCGTCACGCTCGACCTCTCCGGCGTCGCCTTCACCAGGGGCGTTCAGTTCCAGTTCCCTGCGGGCGCCTCGCTGGCGCCGGGCGGACGGGTTGTCGTCATCCTGGATCCGGCCGCCTTTGCCGCCGCCCACCCGAACGTCGCCCTGGAATCGATCGCCGGCAGCTTCGCCTCCGGCCGCCTGGCCAACGACGGGGAGTCGCTGAAGCTCGACGATGGAACCGGCTCGACGGTCGCGGAATTCACCTTCGACGATAACGCCCCATGGCCGGAAGCCGCCGACGGCGGCGGCGCCTCGCTCGTGCTGATCGACCCGCGCTCGCACCCGGATCCCAATCTTGCCGCCAGTTGGCGCGCCAGCAAAACCGCCGGTGGTAGTCCCGGAAGAGCCGACGCATTCACCATCGATGAATGGATGACCGCCCACGGGATCACCGGCGATCTCTCCGCGGATCCCGACGCCGATGGCCTCGGCCATCTCCTCGAGTACGTGCTCGGTACCGATCCCCACAAGGCGGAAAACGTCACGCCAGTGACCATCGTGCTCGACGACGCTACCGGTTCGATCCTCGTGACCATCCGCCGTCGGGCCGGCGTGGACGATGTTCAGGTGGTGTTCGAGTCCTCGGTAGACCTGGTCTCATGGTCCACCGCCCTCCTGGAACCGATCGCCGTGCAGGCGGATCCGGACGCTCCGGGAGTCGAAATCCTGACCTTCAGGCCCGCGATGGAACCCGGCGGGCCGCTCTTCATCCGCGTCGCCGTGCAGCGGTGAGCCGTCACCCCACAGGCCAGACTGGCGAACTCCACCCCTGCTCCACGCAAAACCACTCTGACCCAGCCATGCCGAAGCTATATGACTATTTCGGCCTGCGGGTTTATTTCTACGCAAACGACCACGAGCCGGTGCATGTGCATGGCTTTTACCAGGGGCGCGAGAGCAAAGCCGAGTTGCTGATTGTGAACGGAGTCGTGACTGGCATCCGCATCGTTCCGGTTGCGGGCATGAGGTCGCTCACCGGAAAGGCGCTGACTGATTTTGAATTGCTTGTGTCCCGCCGAGCGGTCGATATAGTTCAAAAATGGGTGGATTTTTTCGTCCACCACCGCACGGTGCACGCGGAAAACATCACGAGGAGATTAAAATGATTGCTGTCAAAGAAAAAAAACTGCGGATGCCCAGGGTCGTGCAAATCGAAACGGTCCACCGTATTTCCGGCTACAAGTTGAATCTCCGTTTCAGCGACGGCCATGAAAGCACGGTGGATTTCGGCCCGTTCTTGAAAGCGGCGACGCACCCGGCCATCCGCGCCTATCTGGATTTGAAGCGTTTCAAGAATTACACGCTGGAAGATGGCGTGCTGCACTGGAACGATTTTGACCTCGTGTTCCCAATGGCGGATCTTTACGCGGGACGCATCAAATGAAATTCGATATGGGGTCTGTCTTCCGTTTCCCCTCCAGGGAGAGCGCTTGCGCCTCGGAGCCCCACGTTCTTTCCACAGCGCGGGCGTCACTGCGGGCAGTGAACCATCCGACCAGAGTGGCGATCCTCGCCGCAGTCTCAGAGGCCCCTAATGAAAAAGCGCGTGGCGTGAAAGGTCCGCGGCGCTAGAATCGTATATGCAAAAGTCGGGAACGGTACTCGGCCCCGTGTCCTGGGAGCGGATGAGCGAAGGAATCGAGCTGGTCAAAGATCGTTTGAGGCGGGCCACCGCCGCTCTCGAAGCCGTCGGGCTTCCTTACGCGGTGATCGGCGGAAACGCCGTTGCGGCCTGGGTTTCCCGCGTGGACCGGTCCGTGGTCCGCGCCACGCGCGACGTCGATCTCCTCGTCCGCCGCGAGGATCTTCCGGCCATCGCCGCCGCCTTGGGAAAGGCGGGGTTCATCCACCGGAGCGTCTCGATCCTCGGGGGAAGGGGCCGCATCGAGATGTTTCTCGACGGGCCGGGAGCGAAAGCGCGCGACGCCGTGCACCTCATCTTCGCCGACGAACGTGTCGATCCCGAGTCGCCCGAACCGGCGCCCGGTGTCGGCCAGATCGATCCCGCGCCGGGAGAATTCCGTCTCCTCGACCTCGAAGCGCTCGTGACCATGAAACTCACCTCGTATCGGAGAAAGGACCAGGTCCACCTCCTCGACATGATGGGAATCGGCCTCATCGACGCAAGCTGGCTCGATCTGGTGCCACCCTCCCTCCGCGACCGGCTCCAGGCCTTGCTCGACGATCCCGAGGGGTGACAGATCCCTCCCTCCAGGAACTGCCTGGTTGTGCCAACGCCGGGGAAAGCAAGCACGGATGTGGGGTCTGTCCCCCGTTCTCGGGAGCATTACAGCTCCCGGAGCCTTCGGCGAAAAAGCGTGTGGCGTGAAAGGTCCGCGGCGCTAGAATCGTATATGCAAAAGTCGGGAACGGTACTCGGCCCCGTGTCCTGGGAGCGGATGAGCGAAGGAATCGAGCTGGTCAAAGATCGTTTGAGGCGGGCCACCGCCGCTCTCGAAGCCGTCGGGCTTCCTTACGCGGTGATCGGCGGAAACGCCGTTGCGGCCTGGGTTTCCCGCGTGGACCGGTCCGTGGTCCGCGCCACGCGCGACGTCGATCTCCTCGTCCGCCGCGAGGATCTTCCGGCCATCGCCGCCGCCTTGGGAAAGGCGGGGTTCATCCACCGGAGCGTCTCGATCCTCGGGGGAAGGGGCCGCATCGAGATGTTTCTCGACGGGCCGGGAGCGAAAGCGCGCGACGCCGTGCACCTCATCTTCGCCGACGAACGTGTCGATCCCGAGTCGCCCGAACCGGCGCCCGGTGTCGGCCAGATCGATCCCGCGCCGGGAGAATTCCGTCTCCTCGACCTCGAAGCGCTCGTGACCATGAAGCTCACCTCGTATCGCGACAAAGACCGGGTCCACCTTCGCGACATGATGGAGATCGGTCTCATCGACGCAAGCTGGCTCGATCTGGTGCCACCCTCCCTCCGCGACCGTCTCCAGGCCCTGCTCGACGACCCCGAGGGGTGACAGCTCCTTCTCGCTTCACAGAGTCGATTGGCATGCAGGATGAGGCCCCGATCAGGAGGGTGGGGAGCCTGGTTGACCAGTGCTTCCCGTGCGACAGATCCGGCGCCATGGGCTTGCTGGTGAAAAAAAGTGGCCGCCTGAACTGTATCCTTGAGATTTCAGGAGTGCGCCCACTTTCGTGCTGATGATCTTGAATTCCCGAATTCCTGGTTCTTCCGCCAATGCGCGGGTGCTTTTGCTAGTCCACCGCAACGGACACATCGGGTCTCCTCTGCCGATCCGGCTCCAGATCGCCGGGACTCGTCAACTCTCGAATCC
>CAZYHO010000203.1:0-8174 GCA_964647495.1 uncultured Akkermansia sp.
TCCGGGCGCGTCAGCGGTTGCCGCGTGCAGGGGATGGCCCGGTTCCCGATTCTCTCGAGGCATCCGGGCATGAGACGAAGGGCAATTCCAGACACCCTTGGAAGGCCGAGCCCAGCAGCAAAAGTGCTCAATTCCGATATTCGAGCGGGTGTCCCGGATTCGCCAACACCCTGGTCACGGCGGGAGCCGCGGGCGCACAGGGGGATCGTCCTCCTTGCGGGCGTCGAGTTGTTCCGTGATGTGGCTGAGTTCCGTGATGTGCTTGACGGTGGCATCGCGCATGGCGGGCTCGGCGATGGATTGTGCCCAGGCGAGCGCGGCGTCCGGCTCTCCGGCCCGCAGCCAGGCCCGGGCCAGGACGCTGACCGCCGGCGCCGCTTCCGGACCGATTCCCTGGCTGATGATCCATTCGGAGCAGGCCGCGAGAGCGGCGTCGGGCGGAGGTTCCGTGCCGTGCATCGTGTCGGGCCGGATCCAGGAGCGCACCGCGAGGTCCAGTGTTTCCGCGCGATGGCCGGCGTCGCGGCGGGAAAGGAGCCAGGACCAGGCCGCGGCCGCGTCTTTGCCGGTTTCGGCCCGGGCCCACGCCTCCGCGACCGCCTCATCGGTCCGGGAACGGGATACCTCCGGCAAACCGAGGGAATCCACCCAGTCGGCCGCTTCGGCGCCGGATTCGTGGGCGAGCCGGCGGTTGACCAGATGTTTGATCAATCCAGGATTCGAGGTTTCGCCGGCCTCCCGGAGATAGTCACGCAGCCGGGCCAGCGTCTCGGGAGACCAGGCGGAGGGTTCGCCCTGGAACCTTTCTTTGAGATTCTCACCGAGGCGCGAGAGCGCGCTCTCGCGCAGGCTGCCATCCAGAGTCGTGGCGGCTTGCAGTGCCGCGGCAAAGTCATTCCTGGCCCAAAATCTGAAAATCATGTCCACCTGGTCGCGTTCGTTCAGCCATCCGGGTGGCGGCTGACGGGCGGCTTCCTGTTGCCAGCGAGCCCAGGTCAATGACGGATCGGTTGAGGCCAGCTTCATGAACACCGATTGTGCGACGGCGTTCGCTCTGCCGGACGCTCCCGGTTGGATGAGTGTTTCCATTTGGGCGATCCCCATGTCCAGGGCGGATGAAGGGTCTCGGCGTGCAAAGAGAGCCAGCAGTATCGCGCCGAAGGCGTTGGCTGAATCCTCTTTGATGGCTCCGCCCTCTTGCAGTGCTTCTTGCACAAAGCGTTTCAGATCGGCGTCCGAAAGCAGATCGAGTTCAGCGAAAAGACGGCCGGCCGCCTTCAGGTCATCGACAGCCGTCCCGGGATTCGCGAACCGGGCTTCAAGCCGGCGACGCCACCCGGCAAAGGCACGGAGACGCTCTTCTTCGTTCCGGAAAACCAGGGCATCCGGGTCTCCCGAAGCCAGTGAGGGCGGCGATGTTTCGGAAAGCGCCGGGGCCGTGACGGTATCCGCCCGGCCTCCGGCTGTTCCTTGATAGCGCCCGGTGATCCAGGCCAGAACGCAGATCACCAGGAGAACGATCAATCCGGTTCGGGAAACAAGACGTGTGAGCATGCCGGTTCGAGAGCAAGTGAGTTATTGTGACACCCCCTGAGCCACTCGTTCACGAAGGGAAGTATCGTTGATGTTGTTTAACAGTCCTTCGATCATCCCAGGATCGTCTATTCCTTCCATCGCCGCTTGAAGCGCATCGATGGCGGCGGTCTGGCCGGGACCGGCGGGAATGTCGGGAAGCCCCTGGCAAAAGGTCGGGATACGATTTATTCCCGAGCCGAGATAGGTGCGAAAGGCCTGCGGCAGGCCCTCGGGGCCTTCCCATGATTGAGCGGCGATCCAGGGGATGATGCTTTTGTGGCGTGCTCCGGTTTCCAGCATGAGTTGCCGGAAATGATCGTCGGGCAGGGAAGTCAGATAAGTGAGCAAGCGTTCCGGCGAACCCTCGGGTTGCATCGCATATGCCATCACCTTCCGGATAAAGGCGTCTCCCTCTGCCGACGAATCCATTTCCGTGAGCCGTGGCAGCACCGTGGCCGGCGCCCCCTTCAGCCAGGCGGCCGCCAGGAGAACGGGCGGTTCTTGCGTCGGCGGATCCAACGACCATAACCTGTCTTCCCTGATCTGTTCCAGTCCCCAGGTCCAGGCCGCATCCGGTTCCTGGTCCAGCCAGATTCCGACCACTTCCTGAAAGGCATCCGAAGGCATTTTTCCGTCCCGCATGGCTTCGGGATCCTCCATCGCCTTCGCCGCTTCCCGGGGCGATTGCGCCGCCAGCATGGGAAACAAAACGCTGGCCAAGGCGTAATGCCGGTGGGGTTCGGCCTTGAATTCCGGAAGCAACTCCAGCGCGGCGGGCAAATCGCCCGGTTCCAACTGGCCGAGGGCGAGGAGGGAATCGATCAGATTCTGAATCGGGTTGTTCCACGGGGAGAGGTGCAGGTCGGCGATCCGCTGCAACATCTCACGCAACGGAGGTTTGCGGGACCGCAGCCTGGTGGTCGCCTCCGAAGTCGCATAAGGAACCGGCGGAGGTGGGGGACCGGCGGACGCGGTGAGCGCGGCGGTGTCGCGGGAGGACGCCTTGAAGTCGGCCGCGCGCGCTTGCTGACGGCCCAGCAGGAAGCTGCCGCCGAGACATGCCAGCACGAGCAGAATGGCAGCGGCGGTGGAGAGCAGGTTTTTTCCGTGCACGGTCATGGCGAGCGTGTGGGTCAGGAGTTGGGCGGCGGTGAGAGAGCCACCGGTGGCGAGAGCAGAAGGAACGACGGTGGCCGCGAGTCCGGCGGGAGCGCTGTGCGCGAGCGAGATGGCCAGACCCCCGGCGAGCACGGTGGCCGGCACGGCCACGCCGCGCCGGCGGAGTTGTGCGGCCAGGCGCTCCAGGGCGCGGGCAGACTGGCGTTGCGCGGCGCTTTCGTTTTTGCCCAGGGCGGCGCCGATTTCACGGAAGCTTTTTCCTTCAAAGAAGCGCAGCAGCAGGATATGGCGGTCGGAGGCGGAAAGCGCGGTCAGGGCTTTGTCGAGTTCCGGCTCGGCCGCGGCGGCCGGCCAGGCGGTGGATGGATCATCGGACATGAGCGCGGTGTGTTCGGCCAAGGCATCGAGATGACGGCGGCGGATGGTTTCGCGGCGCCGGGCGTGGGAGCACTCGAGCACCGCGGCGCGATGCAGCCAGGCCCCGGGCGCCGGATGCCCGGCCAGCCGTTCCGCCTTGCGGGCCAGCAGGGCGAAGACATTCTGCACGACCTCTTCCGCCAGCAACCGGTCGCCGCCCGTCCGCCGCCATGCCACTCCGTGGACCAGCCCGGCGTAGCGCTCGACCAGGGCGCGGAAGGCCGCTTCGTCGCGGTCCCCGGCCCAGCGGCGGATCAATTCAGCGTCGGACATCATGCCACGATGACACGGCACGCCGGAGAAGAAATCAGACAGCGCATGGCCGTTTTTTTTGGACGGGCGATCGAACCGGATCGCCAGCGTGAACACAATGCTGGTTCGGAAGCAGGCGGTGGGCGGGCCTACGGTCTTTTGAGATGAAATCCTGCGCTTGCGAGGCGCCGGCCATTGATCTGCAACTCGACGACGTGGTGGCCGGGGTGATGCCTGCGTGTGGTGAAATCGCGAATCACCTGGCTTTTGGTCAGTTCCGCCGTTCCGCCGGCGGGCAGCGCGATCTCGGTCCATTTGAAGACCTTTTCGAACGCCGGGCCGCGCGCCTTCACATAGTGGATCACGTAGTCGATGGCGAGCCGCTGGGGGCGCGATGAGCGGGAACGGATCGCGGTCTCGATCCGCAGCCGGTCTCCGAGCCTCAGGTGACGTGGTGACACCGCGAGCGTGGCCTCGACCGCCGCCTTGCCGCCAAATCCGAAGAGATGCAGCGCCTGCGGGTGTCCGCGCTTGATGAGCGTGCGGCAGGCATGTTTCGCGATCCACCGGTGGTTATCGTTTTCCATATCCCAGCCATCCAGCCGGCTCAGGACCCACTCCGGATGGTCCTTGGTGATGTCATTGAGATGATTGGCCACCGAGCGCCGGACGAAGAGCGACTCGTCGTCCTTGAGCGCTTCCAGAATCGGCGCGCAGGGATCCGGATCGCGCACCAGCGACCTGAGGCGCATTCCCCAGGGCAGCCGCGGGCGCGCGCCCTCGCTCGCCAGCCGCCGCACTTTCTCGTCGGGATCGCGCGTCCACTCGAGCATCGCCGCCAGCGCGCGAGGCTGGTCGCGGTCGATGAACCCGCGCACCGCAAACTCGGCCGAGCCGAAGCGCGTGAAAAACCGCAGCGCCTCCATCGAGAAATCGAATTCGTCCATGCCGAAGGTCGCCACGAAGTCGCACAGGAAGATCGCCACGAATTCGTGGCCCAATTCCGGCGCCAGCTTCTTCAACACGCCCGTCTTCCGGCGGAAGTTCCCGGGCAGCGCCACATCCACGCCGAGCGCGCATTGGTGCAGCCGCTGCATCAGACTGCGCCGCTCCAGCCCATCCAGCGTGCATCGCAGGAATTCTTCCGCCCGAAACGCGGCCGTGATGGACCGCATCTGCCGCGCGATCGCGCGGTGACGTTCCTCATCGAACCAGTCCTTGAGGCTGGCAGGCGGCGTCTCGTCGGAAGCTGGCATGGCAATCCCTTCCTCAAGCCACGCCCGCCCCGTGTGCCAGCCGAATTGTCGTTTGACAGTGAATGCGGAGAGGGCTGAGGGTTGGCGTGAAACGGGGTGGCTGCCCTCTCAATTGTCATGCAAACAGTCTGTCCCACATGCCGGAACACCGTAGAAGTGCCGCCCGCACCCCTGGCGCAGACGTATCTTTGCCCGTTGTGCCGGAACGCGTTTGTGGTCGCGGCGTCGGCTCAGGTGGCGGGACCTCCGGCGGGACGTGGTCAGCGCGCGCCAGTACGGCGGGGATCGTCGGCGGCGAGGTGGGTATTGGGGGCGGTGTTTTATGTTGTGGCGATCGGAGCGGTGTGGACATTTTTTTTGAAGCCGCGATTTCAACGGACGGCTGCTGTGGTTCCCGCGCCGGTGCTGACCACGGAGGATCTGCTGGCCGACATGGACCGGACGGAGAGGCAGATCACCGCGGCGACGCGCCAGGCAGAGACGGCCCGGATCAAGGAAAGCGAAGAGAAGAAGGCCGAGTCGAAGCAGTGGACCATCAACGCGTTGAGTGATGAGATTGCCGTGATTGAAAGCCAGCGGTCGCCGCTCACGGAGGCGTACGCGAATCTGTGGTTCAATGGCGATCGTGTGGCGGGGGCGGCGATGGTGGATGCGCGGATCGCGGCATTCCGAACGGAGATCGAGGCGCACGAGGACATCGTGGATGGCAACGAATGGCTGTTCAAACCGGGGGACACGATATCGCTGGCCCGGCTCTGGCCGGCGATGAAGGACAATCCGCACATCGCCCGATGGCTGAGTGCCAACGAAGTGCTTGATCAGACTGATTTCCTGTGGCGGCTGGTTGTGCGCAGCGAGGGGACAAATCACCGGGAGTATCTGCCGCCCGAGGTGGCGGCGATGAAACCCGATATCACCGGCACCGGGTTCTGGGTTTCGCCGGACGGCCACCTGGTCACCAATTACCATGTGGTGGCGGGCGCGAAGTCGATCGAATTGCGGCTGGCATCGCGCCGCACGGTGCCGGCGAGTCTGGTCAAGGGGGACGAGAAGCGAGGCCTGGCCTTGTTGAAAGCGGATGTGCAGAGTCCGGAATGGCTGCCGCTCTCTGCGGATGAGGCCGGTCAGGGCGTGGACGTTTTCACGCAGGGTTTCCCGAACATCGCCGAACAGGGGCTGGCTGCGAAATACTCCGACGGCAAAATCAGCAGACTCTCGGGCATCGGCGACGACGAAAACTTCTACCAGGTCACGGCGCCGGTGCAGCCCGGCAACTCGGGCGGCGCGCTCATCCATGTCCGCGACGGTGTGCCCTGGGTGGTCGGTGTGGTGTCAGGCAATCTGAAGGGTGGGGAGAATGTGAACTGCGCGATCAAGTCGACCGTTCTGCGCGGGTTTCTTGAGGAATTCGAGCAGGGCGAGAAGGTGCTGGCCGGCGCCAAGGCGGCCCGCCCGAAGGACTCGCCGGTCGAATATGCGCGCAAAGCGTCTTGTCTGGTGCTCGTGCGGAAGCGGTGAGGGGGGGGGAGGGGAAGAGGGACAAGAGGGACGAGAGGGAGGGATGTTATGGGGATCAGATTGTCCGGTCGTTGCCGCCGTCGACGGGGATTTGGGCGCCGGTGGTTTTGGCGAAAGCGGGGCCGGCCATGGCGGCGACCATGAGTCCGATGTCACGGCTGGTGATCTCGCATTTCATGAGGTTGCGTTTTTTGTACTGTTCGACGGTCAGGCCGTAGCGTTCGGCGCTGCGCTGGAGGGCTTCCGGAGTCCAGAGCCTGGTGTCGAAGACGGCGTCCGGGTGGATAATATTGACGCGGACGTTGTGGGGGGCGAGTTCGAGGGCGGCGACACGGGTGAGCTGTGTGACGCCGGCCTTGGCGCACGAGTAACTGGCGGCGCCGGCGCCCGGGGCGCGCACGTTGCGGCTGCCGACGAAGATGGCCGTGGCATCGATGCCTTTTTTGAGGAACGGGATGCAGTGTTTGAGGAGTTGCTCGTGGCTGGTGAGGTTGAGGAGGAGCGAGCGCGACCAGTTGGCATCGTCGAGATCCTCGATGTTGGCGCCGGCGGTGAAGATGCCGGCGTTGCTGACGAGGATGTCGAGGCCGCCGAACCGCCGCACGGTTTCGAGGATGGCCGCTTTGACCGCTTCCTGGTCGGTGAGGTCGACGACCAGGCCCGCCTGGTCCGGCCCGTCAAAGGCGGCGTTGACATCCGCGTTGATGTCGAGAGCAACGACCGCGGCGCCGTGCTCGTGGAGCGTTTTGCCGATGGCGAGGCCGATGCCGGCGGCGGCGCCCGAGACGAGGGCGACTTTGCCTTGCAGCGCCGGTTTCGGGCCGGCGCCTTTGCGGAGCTTGGCTTGTTCGAGTTCCCAGTATTCGATGGCGAAGATATCGGCCTCGGGCAGGGCGCGCCATCCTCCGAGCGCCTCCGCCTGTTGAATGGTGGCCGCCGTGTGGCTCGCGATGTCGGCGACGATGGCAGCCTCTTTCACGGTGGCGCCGAACGAGACCAGGCCGCGGCCTGGCCAGACGGCCCAGTTGGGCGCGGGGTGAAGTCGGGTCTGGTCCGGGGTGGCGTGGCGTTCGAAGTAGGCGGCGTACTCGCTGGAGTAGGCCTGGACGGAAGCGGCGATGTCCTCGCCGATGACTGCCGGGATGCGCTTGGTGCGGATGCTGTGGTCCGGGGTGAGGGGCCCCTGCGAGGCGATGCGGGCGATGTCCTGCAAGAGCGAATAGCCGGAGGCTTCGGGTGAGGCGTCAAGGCGGGCGAAAACCGGGTTGCCTTTGGCGTGGGAGACCGCCTGGCGGAGTGTGGCGAGGCCGAGGCAATCGTCGGTCGCGGCAGCGGTGGCCGGGCGGGAAGCGGGGATGGTGTTTTCGGCTTCGGTGACGAGGGCGATCATGCGTTCGTAGCTTTCGAGGGCGGTGTCCCCCCATGTGAAGATCCCGTGATGCATGAGGATCAGGCCTTCGACGCCGTCGAGCGGGTTCGCGGCGAGCAGGTCGGCCACGGCTTTGGCCAGGACAAATCCCGGCATGATGTAGGGAACGACCAGGACGCGGCCGCCGTAGACTTTCCGGACTTTTTCTGCGCCCAGCGGATTGTTCGTGAGCGCGATGACGGCATTCGCGTGGGTGTGGTCGACGAACCGCGCCGGCAGCACGGCGTGCAGGATCGCCTCGATGCTCGGCGTCGGCGCGTTCGGGTCGGTCATCGCGGCGCGAAGCTGGGTGACCATGTCCGCGTCGGAGAGCGCCTCGAAACGCGAGAGCCGGAGGAGTGGCTCCATGCGGGCGGGAGCGAATCCGGCGGCTTCGATGGTCGCCAGATCCCAGCCGCTTCCCTTGATGTAAATCACGTCCTGTTCGTGGCCGAAAAAGTCCGCCTCGCGCAGTTTGATCGATGTGTTGCCGCCGCCGTGGAGCACGAGGCGCGGGTCGCGCCCGAGAAGGCGCGAGGTGTACACACGAAGGCCAAGCTCGCCCTGCGCGGCCCAGGTCCGCGCTTCATCATCATCCCAGAGACTCTGCATCCGCCGTTTCTAGCGGA
>CAZYHO010000204.1:0-8133 GCA_964647495.1 uncultured Akkermansia sp.
TCGTTCAGGACGGCTTCCCGAGCATCGGCGGCTGGGTCAGTTACGCGCTCGGCACGGAAAACCAGGACCTCCCCGCCTTCGTCGCCATCCCTGATCCGCGCGGCGTGCCGCAGGCCAGCGTGAACAACTGGGGTCCCGGATTCCTGTCCGCCGAATTTCAAGGCACACCGATGAGCGCGTCCAGGCCGGTCCGCCATCTGACGGCGCCCGCCGGCGTCACACCGCCCGCCGACCGCGCCGCGCGCTCGATCCTCCAACGGATGAATGCTTTCCACCTCGAACGCAATCCGGGCGACGCCAAACTCGCCGCCCGCATCGCCAGCTACGAACTCGCCGCCCGCATGCAGCTCAGCGTGCCCGAAATCAGCGACCTCGGCGCCGAGCCCCCGCACGTCCTGAAAAGCTACGGCGCCGACGATGCCTCGAACCCGACCAAGGCGGCGTTCGCCAAAAACTGCATTCTCGCCCGCCGGCTCATCGAACGCGGCGTGCGATTCGTCCAGCTCTTCAATGGCGCCTACGCCAGCGCCGGCGAACTCAATTGGGATGGCCATAGCAAACTCAAGGAACAATACGACGTCCATGCCGCCATCCTCGACCAGCCGGTGGCCGCCCTGATCCGGGATCTGCGCCAGCGCGGCCTGCTCGAAGAAACGCTCGTCGTCTGGTGCACCGAGTTCGGCCGCATGCCGTTTTTCCAGAAGGGCGCTCAGGGACGCGACCACAACCCGGACGGCTTCACCTGCTGGATGACCGGCGCCGGCGTGCGGCCCGGTATCAGCCACGGCGTCACCGACGAACTCGGCCAAAAGGCCATCCATGACATCCACCCGCTCTTCGATTTCAACGCCACCATCCTCCACCTGCTCGGACTCGACCACGAAAGACTCACCTTTTATCACAACGGCATCGACCGCCGCCTGACCGACGTGCACGGCCACGTCATCCACGAAATCCTCGCGTAATTCTCATTTGTCGTAATAAAGGGCTGAAAGCCCGCCCTGTCCCATCATGCAATCATCGATGGATAGGAGGACACTGGCGATCGTGTGCATCACGAGTGTTGAAGTGGAAAGGGCACGATCGCGGATAGGCCGGGCTTTCAGCCCTCATCGATCGGGGGATCCAAATCCTGGGGCGATGCCCCAGGCTGAAATATAACCGGGCCGTTGGCCCTGCGGCAGGATTGGGGACAGACCCCTTGTGCGATCCCCTGTTTGCCACACCGTGAACCGGCAACAAACCATTCCAGTTCCCGGGTAGGGCGGCGCGTCCCGCCCGCCGCGGCCGGCATCTTGCCGGCCGCACCGAGCGTCCCGCTCCCCGCACCAAACCCACGGAAACCATATGTCCCTTGTCCCCCGGCCGACGATCCCGCCTTGCCGGCGGGACTCCAACGCAACGGTGTTCCGCACAGGTGTTCAGTTGAAGTACCGGCTTCAGCCGGGCAGCGAAGCCTGGCGCGAAAAGAGCGTTCCGCAAAACGCTGCGCTTCCGCCTGAAGGCGGGACTCCAACTCAACGTCGTTTCGCACAGCATCACTCCCGATCCAGGCGTGCCCACGCGAAAGGTGTGGGCGAAATAGGGAAGGCAGCAGGGAAAGCTTCTCTTATGGTCGTCAGTTTTTGCTCAACAGGCCTCTGAAAGTGTTCATTAAATCACTATTCCACCATCATGAAGAATATTGACCTCGTGGCGCGATTCCTTAAATTCCTGGCGCTCAGTAACCTCTGCGAGTGAGGAAGTCATGAAGTTTTCTGCCGGCATTCTTTTGAACGCAGCATGCCTGGCGCTTGCGGGACTGATATTCCTTATTGCCACGATCCTTGCGCCGCGCGGACCGGCGAACTCCGGTGAACGTGGCGCGAGCGATTCAATTCGACAGCCGCCGGGCGCAAGTGCACACGATACGGAACCGCATCTCCTGGATCGCGTGCCGCAATCAGAGAACGCTGACGGTCAGATTCTCTCCGTGGAGGCTCACCACGAGAACGTTGCGGCTCACTACGGGAAGCTTCTCGACGAGTATTTGTCGCAACATCCTGAACACATTCAGGCGGTGCACGATTACAGGTTTATCCGTGAGACATCCACCTTTGCTCTGCAAGCCGTGGAACAGAAACTCATACGATGGGTCGATAATGCCGCGCCCGCGGAGCGCGAACCCCGTAGAAGTCGCATGACCGCCCTGCGTCAATATTCTTTTCTCCGAAGCCTTGAAGAGATCCTGGCTTCAGACGATCCACAGCTTTCAGCCCGCGCCGCTTCGTGGATTTCGCACAAACAACAGGGGCAGGACTCCAGGGACCAAAGGGACCTAAAGGAACGCTGGGCCAGCCCGTTTGATTCGGCCGATATCCCTTCGGAAGAGATCCGTACCTTCCTGGCCTCCCCGGAGACACAGCTTGCCCGCCTGTCCGGCGAGATTGACCGGCTTGGCGGCGGCACTGACGTGCTTCCGATGGCCGACGAGTTTCAAAGAGCGAGCGCCCGAAACGAGCCAAATGGCTGCCATTCTGTGGCACGAGCTCAGTCAGTTTCTTCCCGCCGAGGCTCAGCAGGCCCGCACGGCCTACGAGAACCTGTTACCCTCCTCCTCCACGCGTCCAACGCGTCCCCGCCAATGAAAGCAAGAGCAAGAGTCATTGCTTCTCTCCTCGCGGCAACCCTGTGCATTGTCGGCGTGAAATATCTCGTCGCCGGAAAGAATGCGGATGCGGACAAGACAGGAAGAGGCCCGATTCCGGCGAGTCACACCGAACCCGAAGTTCCAGAGGTTCCAGAAGGGGATTGGACTGCCGAGAAGACCTTGCAGACAGCCAGAGATAAAATAGAGGCTCAGTCGCGGAAAATCACTGAACTTCAGACGTCGATCGCCCAAGCGGAGGATCAGGCTGCCAACAGCAGTGAGGATTTTCGCTGGCTCCGCGAAACATGGGATCTCTACCGCGGGTGGTGGGTGATCAACAAACCAGCGGACGAGAGCTTCCGATACACTGAGCAAGGCATTCTCTATCAACGGTTGATTTGGCTGCAGGAATACATGAGCCTGATGAATAACGACCGCGCCGGCGCTTTAGTGCGCGATTTCCTGCGTGGCCCCTCTCCGGGGACAGTCAATTCAGAACGTGCAGACGAGTTTGCGCGCTCTCAGTGGCGCAGCGGCCAGCATCCCGATGCCCGCCTGCCGCGGGAAGTGCGCGATGCCTTCCTTGACAATCCGGCGGCGGAAATTGCGCGCCTCGAAGCGGAGATCAGGGAAAAAAACATCGCGCCTCCGGACGAATCGGTTCAGGATTACCTCCGGGACGCGCTGCGTGCGCAAATCCTCACGGACGCGGCACGTGAGCGAATGAACGAGCTTCTTCCCACTCAGACCCAAGAGCAGATTCGTCAGCTCAGGCAGGCTTCGCTCGAAATGGGTCGTCTGCGGGCCGCTCTGAACGTCTTTGATTAGGCGAGGACATCGTGGACGACATGGCCATGCACGTCGGTCAGGCGGAAATCGCGGCCCTGGAAGCGCCAGGTAAGCTGCTCGTGATCGAACCCGAGCTGGTGGAGCAACGTGGCGTGGAGGTCGTGGACGTGGACTTTGCCTTCGGTGACGCCGAAGCCGAGTTCGTCAGTGGCGCCGTGGATGTGGCCTGCGCGGAATCCTCCGCCGGCGGCCCACATGGTGAAGGCGTCCACGTGGTGATCACGGCCGACGGCTTCGCGGATTTCGCCCATCGGGGTGCGGCCGAATTCGCCGCCCCAGAGGACGATGGTGTCGTCGAGCAGGCCGCGTTGTTTGAGGTCGAGGACGAGGGCGGCGCTGGCCTGGTCGGTTTCGCGGCAGCGCAGTTCTATTTTTTCACTGAGGTTGTTGGTGGGGTCCCCGTGGTGGTCCCAGTCGGTGTGGTAAAGCTGGATGAAGCGGACGCCGCGTTCGACGAGGCGGCGGGCGAGCAGGCAGTTGCGCGCGTATGAGGATCCGTCGCGCGAGCAGCCGTAGAGCGCGAGGGTGGCGTCGGATTCGCGCGAGAGGTCCATGAGTTCGGGCGCGCTCGACTGCATGCGGTAGGCGGTTTCGTAGCTGTTGAGGCGTGTGAGGATTTCGGAATCGCCGGTGGCGGCGAGCCGTTCGCGATTGAGGGCGGCCACGGTGTCGTGGAAATCGCGTTCGGCGGCGCGCCCGAGTCCGTCCGGGCTGCGAAGATAAAGGATGGGGTCGCCGCTGCCGCGGAACGGCACACCTTGAAACGCGCTCGGCAGAAATCCGCTGCTCCACAGCGCCGAGCCCGCCCGGGGGCCGCGAGGGCCGCTTTGCAGGACCACGAAACCCGGCAGATCGCTCGAAGCACTGCCGAGGCCGTAAGTGGCCCAGGCGCCGATCGCGGGGCGGCCCGGGGCCTGGAACCCGGTGTTCATGAACAGCTTGGCGGGCCCGTGGTTGAAGAAATCGGTCGTCATGCCGCGCAGCCAGCACACGTCATCGACAATGCTCCGGTGATGCGGAATGAGTTCGCTGAGCGGCATGCCGCACTGGCCGTGCTGGGAGAATGACCGGCGCGATCCGAGCAGCGTTTCGTTTCCCTTGAGGAAAGCGAACCGGCGCCCCGAGAGCAGGCTGGGTGGCGGCGGCTGGCCGTTCAGCTCGCGCAGCCGCGGCTTGTCCTCGAAGAGTTCGAGCTGGCTGGGCCCGCCCGCCATGAAAAGAAAGATGATGTTCCTGGCGCGCGGCTTGAGTGGCGGCCGCCGCGGCGCCAGCGGGCGCACCGGATCGACGTTTACCCGCGGCGTGCCCGGCACATCCTTGGCCAGCAGGGTGTTGAGCGCCATGGCGCCGACGCCGATGGCGCACTGGCCGAAGAAATGCCGGCGGGTGATCGCGCACAGGCGATCGGCGGGCGTGTCATGGATGGTCGGCCTCATTCGCGGGTGATGAAAGAATCGAGGTTGAGGAGAACGCGGGCGGCGCTCGCGAGGGCGGCGGTTTCGGCGTCGGCGCCAAGCGCGGCGGCCTCCTCCGGAGCTGCTTCGAACCGGGCGCGCTGCCGTTCGGCGTGGTCGCGAAGCAGGGCGAGTTCCGCGGCGGCCGGGTCGCGTTGGAGCGCGCGCCGGAACGCGCGGCGCAAACGGTCGTCGAGGTCCTCATCGAACGGGCCGGGGCATTCGCGGAGGACGGCGGCGGCCATGGCTTGCGCGCATTCGAGGAAGGCCGGGTCGTTGGCGAGCGCGAGTGCTTGCAGCGGTGTGTTCGAGCGGCCGCGGCGAGTGCAGGTCGTCTGAAAGTCCGGCGCATCGAATGTCCCGAATAGCGGGTGGGGCGCGCTGCGGTAGAAAAATGTGTACATGCCCCGCCGGTATCGGTCGCTCCCTTCCGATGTTGTCCATTTCTTCGCCTGCTGGGTGAATGCGTACACACCGTCCGGCTGCGGCGGCCGCACGCTGGGACCGCCGATGGAGCGGTCGAGCAACCCGCTCGCCGCCAAAGCCGCATCGCGGATGATTTCCGCTTCCAGCCGCAGCCTCGTCTGGCGCGCGAGCAGCCGGTTGCGCGGGTCGATTTCCTCGAGGTCGGGACGGGCGTGGGACGACTGGCGGTACGTGGCGCTCGTCACGATCAGCCGGTGCAGTGATTTCATCGACCACCCGCTGCGGATGAACGCGCGCGCCAGCCAGTCGAGCAGCTCGGGATGCGTCGGCGGCGTGCCTTGCGTGCCGAAATCCTCTTCGGTCTCGACCAGCCCGCGGCCGAAATACCGCATCCACACGCGGTTCACCGTGACGCGGGCGGTCAGCGGGTTCTCGTCGCTGACAAGCCAGCGCGCCAGATCCAGCCGGTTGGGCGGAACCGCCGTGCGGTCGTGGGCCATCGGACCGCCGAAGACTTCGGGAATGCCGGGCCGCAACGCGCCGGCATCCGTGTCGGGGCGCGTGAAGTCGCCGCGGACAAGAAGATAGGAGGACCGCGGGCGCGCCAGTTCCCGTATGACCATCAGATCGGCCGCGCGGGCCGGGCGGGCGGCGGATGCGGCGGCCGGAGAAGCGCGCGTGTCGCCGGATTCGCGCAGGAATTCGCCGCGCGCGACCGGCACGGTGGGTCCGGTGTTGTTGCGGTCCGCGCCCGAGTTGAAGAAGGCGAACAACCGATAATAATCGCGATGGGTAATCGGATCGTATTTGTGCGTGTGGCACTGCGCGCAGCTCAAGCTGAGCCCGAGCCAGACGGCGCCGGTCGTGTTGACGCGGTCCATCACCGCTTCGACTCGAAACTGCTCCGGATCCGTGCCGCCCTCCTCGTTGATCAAAGTGTTCCGATGAAAGGCCGTCGCCGCCCGCTGTGCCTTGCTCGCCTCGGGCAGCAGATCGCCCGCGATCTGTTCGATGGTGAAACGGTCGAACGGCATGTCCCGGTTTATGGCCGCGATGACCCATTCGCGGTACGGCCACATCACGCGGTCACCGTCGATCGCGTAGCCGTTCGAGTCGGCGTAGCGCGCCTGGTCGAGCCAGTGGCGCCCCCATCGCTCGCCGTGATGCGGGCTGGCCAGCAGCGCTTCGACACGTCCGGCGTAAGCCGCTTCGTCGCAGGAAAGCTCCGCCGCTCCCTCGGGCTCTCCCGGCAGTCCGGTGAGATCCAGCGCCAGACGCCGCGCCAAGGTGGCCGGGTCGGCCTCGGGCGAAGGCGGGATGCCGGCTGACTCCAGTCGCGCCAGCACAAAGCGATCGATCGGATTGCGCACCCATGTTTCATCGATGACCGGAGGCGGTGCCGGATCGCTCAGCGGCTGCAACGCCCAGTGCCCCTCGTATGGCGCGCCGGCGGCGATCCAGCGGCGCAGCATCCGGACGTCATCCGCGCTCAGCGGCGGCCGCTTGGCCTCCGGCGGCGGCATCACGTCCGCCGGATCGTGCGATTCGATCCGCCTGATCAGTTCGCTCTCGTCAGGGTGGCCCGGCACGATCGCCGCCCCGCCGCCCTCCGGCGCCGCCACCGCGCCCTCCCGCACGTCCAGCCGCAGCCCGCCCTCCCGTTTCTTCTCGTCCGGCCCGTGGCACTGAAAACATGTGTTCGACAAGAGCGGCCGGATGTCACGATTGAATCGCGGCACGTCATCCGCAGACGCCCCGCCCGCCTGCCAGCCACACCCGATCGCCAGCGCCAGCACGGCCACACGCCCAACACGCCGCCAACCGCCCGGCGCGCGGCGCTCGTCATCTCGCCAACCTGGAGCGGAATACACCATCGGACTCTCGGAAAAGGAGTACGTTGCCCGCAAACTCCCGTCCGGCAAGCACGCAAACCCTCTCTCCACCCGCCCGCAGCTCCGCAGCTCGACCGGCGGTTCCGACGTGCCGCCGGGACTCTCCGACTGAAAACCCTTGAGTTGGAGTCCCGCCTTCAGGCGGAACGCGAAGCCAAGTGCGCAATGGCACGCGCGCACCAAGCTTCGCTGCCCGGCTGAAGCCGGTACTCCAACTCAAAAACCTGGGCGCAACGACGTTGCGTTGGAGTCCCGCCTTCAGGCGGAACGCGAAGCCAAGTGCGAAATGTTTCTCCGCACCCCCAGGGCCAAGGGCCCGGCCATATACCAGCCTGGGGCATCGCCCCAGGAATTGTCGCCACACAATATAAAAGGGCTGAAAGCCCGCCCTATCGTTGAATCATCGATGCAGAGGAGGCCATGGACGAGCGTGCCCATCGTGAAGATCGAAGTGGAAGAGGCACGATCGCGGATGGACCATGGAGGATGGACCGGGCTTTCAGCCCTCATTGATTCGGGTGATCGCATTCCTGGGGCGATGCCCCAGGCTGAAATAGAACCGGGCCGTTGGCCCTGCGGCAGGAGCGGGGGACAGACCCCTTGTGCGATTCCCGGCTGAAGCCGGTACTCCAACTCAAAAACCTGTGCGCAACGACGTTGCGTTGGAGTCCCGCCTTCAGGCGGAAGCGCAGCGTTTTGCGGAATGTTCTTTTCGCACCAGGCTTCGCGCCCGGCTGAAGCCGGTATTCCAACTGAAAAGCTGTGCGCAACGACGTTGCGTTGGAGTCCCGCCTTCAGGCGGAACGCGAAGCCAAGTGCGTAATGGCACGCGCGCGCCACGCTTCGCTGCCCGGCTGAAGCCGGCCCAACTTTTCCCTGGCAT
>CAZYHO010000205.1:0-2500 GCA_964647495.1 uncultured Akkermansia sp.
AGGTAGCGGAAATCGTCGATGGTCAGGGCTTTGGCGAAGCTTTCCTCGCCGAGGATGTCGGTCGCGAGTTCGCCTTTTTGTTTTTGGAGTTCGCGGATTTTTTCCTCGATGGATTCGCGCACGATGAAGCGGTACGCCATGACCGTTTGTTTCTGGCCGATGCGGTGGGTGCGGTCGATCGCCTGGTTTTCGACGGCCGGGTTCCACCAGGGATCGTAGAGGACGACGTAGCTGGCGGCGGTCAGGTTCAGGCCGAACCCGCCGGCTTTGAGCGAGATGAGGAAGATGCAGGCGCCTTCGGATTGCTGGAAGGCATCGACGAGCGGGCCGCGGTCTTCGGTCTGGCCGGTGAGGACGAGGTGCGGCCACTCGCGGGTTTCGAGGCGCTTGCGGATGAGTTCGAGCATGTCGACGAACTGGGAGAAAACGAGCACCTTGTGGCCTTCCTCGACGAGCGGTTCGAGCATGTCGAGCAGGGCGGAAAGTTTGGCCGCGTCGTCGGATGGTTTGCCGGCGCCGACGAGGGACGGGTGGCAGCAGATTTGGCGGAGCCTGAGGAGGGATGTGAGGATGTTGAAGCGGAGTTTGTCGAGCTGCGCGGATGTTTTTGCCTTGAGGAGGGTGGCGCGCGCGTGTTTCAGCTCGGCGCGGTAGAGCGTTTCCTGCGGTCCTTCGAGTTCGCAGATGATTTCCTCCTCGATGCGATCCGGGAGATCTTTCGCGACTTCTTTTTTCGTGCGGCGGAGAACGAACGGCCGGACGCGCGCGGCGAGCCGGCGGCGCGCGAGCGGATCGTCCTTGCCGTTGAAGTGGCGCGAGAAGCTGGTGCGATTTCCGAGCACGCCCGGCATGGCGAACTGCATGATCGACCACAGATCGAGCAGGCGGTTCTCGATCGGGGTGCCGCTGAGGGCGAGCCGGTGGCCGGCCTGGAGCGAGCAGGCGGCTTTCGCGGTCAGCGACGACGGGTTTTTGATGTACTGCGCTTCGTCGAGGATGATCGCTCCCCAGTGGCGTTCGAGGAGCGCCCGCTCGTGGAGCCGGAGCTGCGCGTAATTGATGACGACGATGTCATCGGGCGGCGGCGGGGCGGTTTCCTTTTTCCGGCCCTTCGCCGCGCCGGCCGGCTTGTCGACGAACTGCCCGGCCGTCTCGCGCGACCAGATGCGCACCTTGAGGCTCGGGCAAAAGCGCGCCACCTCGCCGCGCCAGTTTTCCTGGACCGACTTCGGGCACACGACGAGCGCCGGTCCGTTGATCTGTCCCGACTCGCGCAGCCAGGCCAGCCAGGCGAGTGTCTGGACGGTTTTGCCGAGCCCCATGTCGTCGGCCAGGATGCCGCCGAAGCGGTTGGCCGAGAGGTACGCGAGGAAGTGGAAGCCATCGCGCTGGTACGGGCGCAAGGTGGCGGCGATGGCGGCGGGGACGTCGGGCGTGACCGAGGTGCGCAATTCCTCGGCGCGGCGGCGCACATCGGCCACGCGGTCGGGCGGCAGCAGGCGTTCGGCGGAGGCGCCGGCGAGCTGGAAGACGTGCATCCGGTGTTTTTCGCCGCCCTTCAGGTCGCCCGCCGCCAGGCCGAGGTCGGCGAGGTGCGCCTGCTCCTCGTCGGAAATCTGGACGTCCAGCCGGCGCCACCCTTTGTCGGAAAGGCGCACCCAGCGGCCCTGCGCCTTGAGCAGCAGGTCGATTTCCTCCTGCGTGAGTTCCACGTCGGAAAGTTCGAGGCACACGCGCAGGTCAAACCAGTCGACTCCCGCCTCGGCGACATCCAGCTTGAGCGAGCCCGCCACCTTGCCGTCGCGCAGGGAAGCGAGGAGCGGATCGAGTTCGATGGCGATCCCGTTGGGCCTGCGGTCCAGCCAGTCGAGAAAAACTTCGGGGAATTCGCGCAGGGCGGCGCCCTGGAGGCGGCGGCCCAGCCACCGCGTGCCGTCCTGGGCGCGGATGGAAACGTCGAGGCCGGCTTCGCGGAGCCATCGGGCGGCGACTTGCTGGCGGCTCCGGTCCGGGCTGATGATCGTCTGCCGAGGGGATGGAGGCGGTGGGCGGGACGCGGCGGTGGCCGCCAGCTCCCAGTTCACGCCATTCCAGATTTCTTCCGGCAGGCGTCCGTCGGCGGAGGCACGGACATGGGTCTGGAAATACTCGGCGCTTTCGCCCGGTGGGGCGCCAAGGCAGCAGCGCACGCTCACTTGAAACGGCAAGATCTCGACGCGGGCGGCAAGCGGCTCGGGCAGCGGAACGTCCAGCACACGCAGGGCGGCGATTCCTTCCTCCGATTCGACGGCGGCGCTCGGGATTGCGATGCGCGGACGGCTTCCCGACGTCATATTCAGCGGGTCATTGAGTTCGTAGACGCGGTCGAGCATGACGTACAGCGTCGGCTCCCCTTTGAGTGTGGCCAGGGACGGGCCGACCTCCTCTCCTTCGGCCGTCCGCAGCACGAGGTGGTACCGGCCGTCATCCGTGCCGGTTTCCGTGCCGGTTTCCGTGCCGG
>CAZYHO010000205.1:2600-8113 GCA_964647495.1 uncultured Akkermansia sp.
ACGAGGTGGTACCGGCCGTCATCCGTGCCGGTTTCCGTGCCGGTTTCCGTGCCGGATGCGGGTTCTTCGATGGCCCATTTCAACGGCCGGGGCTCGCGGACGAGCGGCACACCGGCCGGAGAAACGACGGAGTTCTCGAATCCCGGCTGCCGCAACAGGACGTTCAGGATCTGCTTGCACGCTTCAGGTGACCACGCGATGACGGGCTGGGACCGGAATTCGGCCTGCACGGCGATCAGGAACCGATGCGCCGAGGCATCCAGCGGATACTTGCCGTGCAAAATCGAGCGGGCCGCCGCGTGGCCGCACTCGCGGAGCACGTTCGCTTTGACCGGAACAAACTCGCTGGATCCGGAGGGCCGCCATTCGATCTGGCCACCTTCGGTGTCCATCCGCAGGCGGAATTCCAGCGGCGCCGGGCGCTCCCGCTGGATCAGGCTCAATTTGCGCAACTCCCTGCGCCACTCCTCGATCTCGATCTCGCGCACCCACGGAGCGATCAATTCATCGACCGCTTTCCAGTCGATGGTCGAGTACATCGGCAGGTTGGCCGGCAATTGGTCACGCTGCCGCAGCGCATGCGCGATATAGCGGAACGCGTCGATCGTCGTGGCCGGCCGCCGGTGGGCCGGCCAGACGATCACAGGCTCTGACCGCCAGGCGTGGAAATAGCCGGTGTGGCCGCCCAGTTCGACGAATCTGGTTTCCGGGATGCTGTTCCCGCCCGCGGCCCACTGTCGCTCGATCGCCTCGACCAGGCTCTCTTCGCGGCGAGACAGCGGCTTGCCGCACTGGGCGACGAGAAACTCGGTCAGCATCGAGGACGGCGCCGGGCGGGCCGCGGACTGGACGGTGGATAGCCTGAACTGCGGCTTTGCGGTGGACTGCCTGCGTGGCTGAGTGGCGGGCGGGGATTTCGCCGCGGGCGATGGAGCATCGACGGTGGGCCAGTCTTCCGTGGCTGAAATGACCACGATCGCGAGATGCTTGCAGCGGGTCCGCTTCTTGCACGAGCAGGATGCTTCCAGGATGCCGTTCGTCCCGAACACAATTCGCTGGGTGTAAGGCCTGCCTTCCACGACCGCGGCATCCAGAATCATGCCCGGCACACTCCAGTTGATGGCGATGACCGGCTCCTTTGAGAGCATTTCCAGGCCGGCGTAGAGGGTGTTGAGACTGATCTCCTGCTCCAGCAACGAAAGAGCCGCTTCCCGCTGGTTCTTCGTGAACCCTTTGAAATCCTGCTCAGCCATCGCGCGTTCAGGCCGTCGGCAACCCCGGACGATCGGATTCGATGACATCGGAAGCGCGCGCCCGCAACGGGGCGCCGGGCCGGCCGGCGCCGGCGTGCCCGAGAGCCTGAAATCGGGCGCGCCACCACGCCGGCGTGACCTCGCGGCTCACAGGGCCGGCCAGGAATGTGCGGCGGTTCAGGCTGCCGCGCGGGCGGAGCGGGTAGAGCGGTGGATGCATGGCAGTTCGACCGTAGATTCCGGACGTAGATGGACCTGCGTGGCGGTGAATGTCAATGGACACTTCGATCGCGCTGTGGACCGCGGGGCTCGGGATTTGGCGAATCCGGGAAATCCGGGAGGGAAGTCCGGGACACCGACTCGAATATCGGAAGTGACCACTTTTGCAGTTGGGTTCGGCCTTCCCAGGGTGTCTCGAATAGCCCTTCGCACAAAGGGTCTGTCCCCACTCCGGTCGCAGGGCCAACGGCCCGGCCCCATACCAGCCTGGGGCATCGCCCCAGGATTTGGATCCCCCCGATCGATGAGGGCTGAAAGCCCGGTCCATCCGTGATCGTGCCCCTTCCACTTCGACCTTCATGGTCCACACACCACACCCATGTCCTCCTCTGCATCGAGAATTGAATGATGGGGCGGGCTTTCAGCCCTTTTATATTGTGTGGCGGCCATTCCTGGGGCGATGCCCCAGGCTGGTATAGTGCCGGGCCGTTGGCCCTGGGGGTGCGCACAGGCCACTTCGCACTTGGCTTCGCGTTCCGCCTGGCGGCGGGAATCCAGCCAAACGGCGTTCCGCACAGCTTTTCAGTTGGAGTACCGGCGGCAAGCCGGAATCTCAGGCCAGGCCACAGAGCCATGCAAGAAAAATCATTGCGCACAGCCCTTGTTCCGGGTCGACGACTTCGCCTTGTCGGCGGCACTCCAGCCCAACGGTATCCCGCACGAACCCATTGCCGCGGGCGAAGTTTCCGCCGACGCTGCGGCTTGGCTGGCCTTCATGATCATCCTCTTCTGCGACGGTTGCCGGCATCGCCCGGTGCGCCGGGGGACGACCTGCTGGGCCGGTTTCTCGACCATGTGGCGGACCAGCGGTTCGACCTGTATCCGGCGCAGGAGGAGGCGATCCTGGCGCTGTTCGAGGACAGGAACGTCATTCTGAACACGCCGACAGGATCCGGGAAATCGCTGGTGGCGACCGCGCTGCATTTCCGGTCGCTCGCGGAAGCGCGGCGGTCCGTTTACACGTGCCCGATCAAGGCGCTGGTGAACGAGAAGTTCCTCGCGCTCTGCCGCGACTTCGGACCGGAAAACGTGGGCCTGGCGACCGGAGATGCCTCGGTGAACCGCGATGCCCCGATCCTGTGCTGCACGGCTGAAATCCTGGCCCAGGACGCGCTGCGCTTCGGCGCCGGCTCGCCGTTTCGGGAGGTCATCATGGACGAATTTCATTATTATGCCGACCGCGAGCGCGGCGTGGCATGGCAGGTGCCGCTGCTCACGATGGCGCGCGCCCGCTTCCTGCTGATGTCCGCGACATTGGGCGGGACGACGTTCTTCGCGAACGAACTGACGCGGCTGACGGGCGCGGAAACCGTGGTGGTGACGGGGCGCGAGCGGCCGGTGCCGCTGGAGTTTTCCTACGTGCAGACGTCGGTCGACCAGACGTTGCAGGACATGCTCGCGGCGGGAAAGGCGCCGGTCTACGTGGTGCATTTCACGCAGAACGACGCCGCCCAGGCCGCGCAGGATCTGATGAGTCTGAATTTCTGCACCGCCGCGGAAAAGGGCGCCATCAAGGACGAGTTGCAGGCGGCCGGCGCCAGCTTCACGAGTCCGTACGGGAAGGAAATGCGCCGGTTTCTGCATCACGGCCTCGGGCTGCACCACGCCGGGCTGCTGCCGAAGTATCGCGTGCTCGTCGAGCGCCTGGCGCAGCGCGGCCTGCTCAAGATCATCTGCGGCACCGACACGCTCGGCGTCGGCGTCAACGTGCCGATCCGCACCGTGCTGCTCACGCGGCTCACGAAATACGGAGGCGAATCGGTAGCCACGCTGACGGCGCGCGATTTCCACCAGATCACCGGCCGCGCCGGGCGGAAAGGGTTTGACGACATCGGGTTCGTCGTCGCCCAGGCGCCGGAGCACATCATCGAGAACGCCAAGATAGACGCCAAGGCCGCGGCCAATCCGGCCAAGGCGCGCAAGCTGGTGCGCAAGAAGCCGCCGCCGGGATTCGTCGGCTGGAACGCCGAGACATTCGCGCGGCTGCAAACAGCCGAGCCGGAGCCGCTGGCATCGCGTTTCCAGGTGACGCACGGCATGCTGCTCCATGTGCTCAGCCGCCGGAACGAGGACGCCTGCCGGGCGATGGCGCGGCTCATCCGTGATTGCCATGACGGCGCGGCCGCCAGGCCCGCGCATCGCCGGCGCGCCTGGCAATTGTTCCGCTCGCTCGCGGAACGGAAAATCATCGAGGTCATCCCGCCGGCGCAGCGCTCTGAGGCGGGCGCCAAGCTGCGGCTCAACGTGGACCTGCAGGAGGACTTTTCGCTCAACCACGCGCTCTCGCTCTGGCTGCTGGACACGATCAAGCTGATCGACCCCGCATCGCCCGGTTACGCCGCCGATGTGCTCACGCTCTGCGAATCGATCCTCGAAAACCCGGATCTCATCCTCCGGCGCCAGCTCGCCAAGGTGAAGGACGAGGCGATGGCCGCGATGAAAGCCGAGGGCGTGCCGTACGAGGAAAGGATCGCGCGGCTCGAGGAACTCGAATACCCGAAACCGTGCCGCGATTTTATCTACTCGACCTTCAACGAGTTCGCCGCCGCGCACCCGTGGGTCGGACAGGACAACATTCGCCCGAAGAGCATCGCCCGCGAAATGTACGAAAACTTCCGGGGTTTCGCCGACTACGTGAAAGATTACGACCTGCACCGCGTCGAGGGATTGCTCCTGCGCCACCTCAGCAGCACCCACAAAGTGCTCGCCCAAACCGTCCCCGATGCCGCCAAAACGGAACCGCTCCGGGAACTCGAAGACTGGCTCGCCGGCGTCGTGCGTGGCACCGATTCCAGCCTGCTCGACGAATGGGAGCGCCTCCGCGATCCGCACTACCAGCCGCGCCCCGAAGAGACGCCCCGCCCGCTCGCGCCGCCCGACGTCACACGCAACCCGCGCGAATTCACCGCCCTGATACGTACAGAGATCTTCAAGTTTCTCCGCCCGCTCGCCGCCCGCGACCACGCCGCCGCCCTCGCCGCGCTCGAAGCCGATGCCGCCGGCCCGAACGAGATCGCATGGACTCCGGATTCCCTCGCCGCCGCCATCGAGCCGTACTTCGCGACGCATGACCGCCTGCGGTTCGACCCCGACGCCCGCAACGGCCGCCATACCCATGCCACCCGTGCCGATGACGGAAAATCGTGGCGCATTTCCCAGGTGCTCGTGGACCCGTCCGACCACAACGACTGGGAAATCGAATTCTCGGTCGACCTCGCCCAGGCCCGCGAAGAAGGCCGCCCCGGACTCCGGCTCGTGCGCATCGGGGCGGTCGGATAAGAATACGTTTTCTTGGTTGAATCGTTAGCGCTAATTGACTATTTTGCCATAGTCGAAGGCCCTGATCCGCCTCCGACATTTCTGCATGATCGAACTTGTCACCAAAGGAGGTCCGCTGATCTGGCTATTGCTGGCGTGCAGCCTGGTCGCCTTGGGAATCTTCGCTGAACGCTTTTTCCACCTGCACCGGTCCGTCATCGATGTGGCGGAGTTGCTTCAGGGGGTGTCCAATCTCGTGCAAAAACGGAATTTCTCCGAAGCCCTGCACGAAGTGGCAGGCACGCCCGGGCCGGTGGCGCGCGTCGTCAAGGCCGCCCTGGTCCGCCACGAAATGAGCCGCGCCGACCTCAAGGAGATCGTCCAGGAGGCCGGCCAGCTCGAGGTGCCGAAACTCGAGCGGTACCTGGCGGTGCTGCTGAGCATCGTGTATGTGGCGCCGCTCATCGGCCTGCTGGCGACCGTCATCGGGCTGACCGACACGTTCATCAAGCTCGAGGGAGGGAACGGGTTTGCGACGCCGGCGGAACTCTCCAACGGCGTCTACCAGGCTCTGCTCGGCAGTGCGGCCGGCCTGGCAGTCGCGATTCCCGCCTATTTATTCTACGCGTACCTCGCAGCCTTCGTGAAATCGCTCATGCACGACATGGAGCGCGGCGGCATCGAAATCGTCAATATCCTGACCGATCAGCGCGAGGCCGCCGC
>CAZYHO010000206.1:0-3249 GCA_964647495.1 uncultured Akkermansia sp.
TGGTGGGATCACCGGACATGGCGCCCGAATTCGTGGCGGTGCGCGCTTATCCCGGTGTGGTGTTGAAGCGGCCGGTGGCGATCGAGCGGGAGCCGGGAGGCACGCGGATTTTCGTGCTCGAGAATCATGCCTGGGATGTGTACACGAGCGTGCTCAAGGCGTTCGCGGACGATCCGGCGGCGGGCGAGGTGGCGACGCTGCTGGCCATTCCCGGCCAGGCGGAAGTGGCCTACAGCCTTTGTTTTCATCCGCGGTACGGCGAGAACCGGTACATATATATAGGCTCCAACGGCGTCGGGCCTGGCGGCGCCCATCATTCGCGCGTAGTGCGATACACCGTGCCGCGCGATGCCCTCGCGCCGATCGATCCGGCCACCGCGCATACCATCATCGAATGGCCGTCCAACGGCCACAACGGCGCCGGTGTCGCGTTCGGCAGCGACGGATTTCTCTACGTGACCAGCGGCGACGGCACACCGCACGGCGACGCGGATCTCGCGGGGCAGGATCTCGCATCGTTGCGGGCGAAAGTGCTTCGCATCGATGTGGATGGCGCGCCGGAGGGCGTGTCGTACCGCGTGCCGCCTGACAATCCGTTCGTGGGGACCGGCGGCATCCGGCCGGAAACATGGGCCTATGGCCTGCGCAATCCGTGGCGCATCACGCACGACGCGGAAAGCGGCCAGACGTGGATCGGCGAAAACGGGCAGGATTTGCGCGAATACGCCCACCTTCTGCGGCGCGGCGCCAACTACGGATGGAGCGAGTACGAAGGCACGCGCGTTTATCAGGCCGGACGCCTGCGCGGTCCGGCTCCGTTCACGCCGCCCACGGTGGAGCACGACCACGGGCAATTTCGCTCGCTCACCGGCGGCTTCGTTTATCGCGGCGCGCGGTTCCCGGAGCTGCGCGGGGCGTACGTGTACGGCGACTACGCCACAGGACGCGTCTGGGCGGCGCGGCACGACGGCGAGCGCCTGCTGTGGCATCGCGAACTGGCCGACACCCCGCTCGCCATCGCCGGCTTCGGCACGAATGCGGACGGCGACATCCTGCTGGCCGACCACCTCGGTGACGCCATCGCGCGCCTGGAGAAAGCGCCGGCTCCCGCGCCGGACAGGCTCCCGTTTCCCCGGCGTCTCAGCGAAACCGGCCTGTTCGATTCCGTGCCCGATCAGCGACCGGCGCCCGGGGTGCATGGTTACTTGATCAACGCGCCGGCCTGGCACGATGGCGCCACCGCCGCGCATTGGCTCGCGCTCCCCGGAGCCGCTGTGGCCGCGATGCCGCCGGGCGACGATCCCGCGTGGATCTGGAAATCGTGGAACCTGCCCGATGGCAGCGCCCTGGTTCAGACGCTCGCGCTTCGCGATGGCGGCGAGAACGCGCCGCCGCGCCGCGTCGAAACGCGTGTCCTTCTCAAGCAGGATGCGGATTGGGCCGCCTACTCGTACGTCTGGAATGACGCGCAATCGGATGCCGAACTGGCGCCCGCGGCAGGGCGGAAACTGGCGCTGGCCGATCGCGAATGGATCGTCCCGTCGCGCTCGGAGTGTGTGCTTTGCCATGCGCGCGGCGCGAACTACGTCCTCGGCCTGACCGCCGCGCAACTCAATCGCGAGGTGCTCGTCGACGGTGCCTCAGTCAATCAGCTTTCCCATTGGGCGGCGCTCGGGTTGATCCGCGAGGAAGGACGCCAGCACGACGCGGCATCCGGTTTGCGCCAGCCGCCGGAAACCCTGACCCGGCTGATCGATCCGTATGACCGCTCGCATCCGCTCGCGGAGCGCGCACGCGCCTACTTCGCCGTCAACTGCTTCCACTGCCACCGCTACGAGGGCGGAGGCAACAGCCGCATGGACCTCAGTCCATGGCTCGACCACGATGCCCAGCACCTCGTCGGCGGCACTCCGCAGCACGGCGACTACGGCCTGCCCGACGCGCGTCTCGTCGCTCCGCGCGAACTGGGCCGTTCCGTCCTTCCAGTGCGCATGAGCGCCCGCGGTCCGGGCCAGATGCCGCCGGCCGGCACGTCCGTGCTCGACACACAAGGCCTCGGCCTCATTTTCGAATGGATCATGAATATGGAGGCGCCACCGGCCACGCCGAACGCTCAGGAGTGAATCGGGCTTATGGCGTATGGGGCTTATGGGTTATGCGGCCTATGGGTTATGCGGCCTATGGGGCTATGGGCGCCTGTCTGAGGCGGAAGTAGGTCGGTGTGATGGGGGCGGTCATGGCGAAGATGGCGGAGTTGTTTTCGATGTTGGTGATCGGGACCCAGGTGGTCAGGTTGGCCGAGGCCTCGAGGTTCCAGCCGGTCACATCGGGCGGCCAGTACACGATGAACGAGGACTGGCCACGACCGAAACCGAGAACCGGCGGCGTGGCGTCGGGCACGGTGAGCGGGATGCCCGCGGCATCCGGGCCTCCCAAGGCGGCCAACTGTTCGCCGGTGAGCGCGCCGGCGCGGATCTGCACGCTGTTGACCCACCATAACCGGCGTTCGTCCTGGTCGCCGTCAGCAAAGAGGACCGCTGTGGGAAGCAGCGAGCGCCGCGGGTTGTCGAGCCCCTGGTTGGCGGTCCAGTTGTGCTGGAAGCTGCCGTTGAGGTATTTGACGACGACGGGCGGCGTGGCGGCCATGTCATAAGCGGCGGCGACGCGGTGCCATGTGTCCGGCGTGAATTCGCTGGTGCCGATGTAGCCGTCGGTGCCCTGTCCGAAGTTATTTCCTTGCCAGAAGAGGTCGCCATCGTCGGTGTTGTCGGGATCGGTCTGGAACATCGCGGCCGCGCCCGGTCCGCTGCCCGCGATCATCACGTCCATGATGAGCGTGTATTGATTCACGCGCGTGCCGCCGCCGTTGGGCGCGATGCCGTGCGTCATGATATACCCGATGTCGCGCGTCACGTCGCCGGGCACGAGCATGACATGCGCCTCTTCCTCGTTGATGTCACTGACACCCAGGTCGGTCGTCGTGCCGAATTCCGTGAGGCTTTCGGTCAGCCCGCCGGGGCCGTCGAAGAACTGCAGCGGCGCGCCCACGGTGGCGGCCAGTGATCCGTTGTTGAAGTCCCATTGGCCGGTCACCGTGCTGGTTGGCAGCGCGGCCGGAATGCCGGCCGAGGTGGGGCCTCCGAGCATCGCGAGCTGCACGTCGCTCAGCCGTTCCGGGCGGATCTGGACGCTGCTGACGTACATGACGCGGCGCTCGTCCTGGTCGCCGTCGGCGAAAAGGATCGCACT
>CAZYHO010000206.1:3349-4898 GCA_964647495.1 uncultured Akkermansia sp.
TGCCGTCGACGTATTTGACGACGACCGGCGGCGTGGCGGCCATGTCATAAGCGGCGGCGATGCGGTGCCATTCGCCGGCGGTGAACTGGCCGGTGCCGATATAGCCGTCGGTACCCTGGCCAAAATTGTTTCCCTGCCAGAAGAGGTCGCCGTCGTCGGTGTTGGCCAGCGAGCTGGTCTGCATGAGCGCGGCGGCGCCGGCGCCGGCCGCTTCGACGAACACGTCCATGATGAGCGTGTACTGGTTGACGAGCGTGCCGCCGCCATTGGGCGCGATGCCGTGGTTCATGACATAGCCGATGTTCCGGTCCAGGTCGCCGGGGACTTTCATCACCGTGGCCGGCTGGCCGTCGATGTCGGGAATCTCGAGTTCCGCGGTGGTGCCGAACTCGGTGCCCTGGGCCGTAAGGCCGCCCGCGCCATCGAAATACGCCAGCGCCGTGCCGGTCGTGGCGCGCAGATCGCCGAGATCGAAATCCCATTGGCCCGTCACCGGAGCGCTGATGCCGCCGGGCACGACGCTCAGGAACTGCCATGTGTTCGAGTAGTTCGCGCCGGCGTTGTCCTGGTATTCCAGGCGTATGACGTTCAGCGGGTTCTGGCGCGCGGCATTCGGATCGTACGCAACGAAGAACTTGTTCCCCACGCGCCGGGACTCCTGGGGCGTGACCTGCGCCTCGTTCAGAAACAGCTTCAGGCTCGAATCGACCACCGTCGTGGCGCCATCCACCAGCAACACCTCGACCGGCCGGTTCGACGGGACACCGGCAGAGCCAGGCAGCGGACTCACCTCGCCGGCATACGGCCCGACCGCGGCCGGCACACCGCTCACTCCCCGGTAGGCGGCCGGCACGCCATCGTCCCCGTTGAGCAGAATACGCTCCTCGTCGGGACCCTCCGGATCTTTCACGACGTACCATTCGAGCATCGCCCGTCCCGTCTGCTGCCAGTAAACCAGCCGCAGCGGGTAAATGCCGGCCTGGGTCACGTTGACCGTGAATTCATTGCTGTTGCCGGCCGACAGCTCAGCCTCGTTCGGAAACGGCGGCGCGTTCCGGTTGAACTCGGCCACCAGATCGTTGAAAAAACTGCGCGGGTTGGTTCCGCAAAACAGCCGCCAGCCGTCGTCATTCACTTCGTCCGTCCGCATGAAACCCGCCGTCACCCCCATGCGCGTTTCTCCGACCGGAAGCTCCACGAAAGCCACCACCTCCGTCATAAACAGGTCCTTCGAATCCTCGGGGACAAGCCCCGGAAACAACCGGTCATCGAAAAACTGGCCCGACCCGTTGAACTCCTGCTCCGCAAAATCAATCGTGTCCACGAAGGTCACACCTCCGGAATCCGGACCGGGTTCGGAAATGTCCTCGATCACGTTGCCCTCGGCGTCGGCCAGCGTGCCGTGAAGCTGCCGGATGGCGCGGAGAAACGTGTTGTCGATGACCGCCTCAGGCGGAGCCTGCACGGTCTTGACCACGAATCCCCGGGTGACTCCGGATCCGGGCGGCGCGGCCGCGGCGGCAGGCAGGGTGACTTGTGCTGCAGACGT
>CAZYHO010000206.1:4998-8111 GCA_964647495.1 uncultured Akkermansia sp.
GGCCGGGCGGAGGCGAGTGCCAGGCGCGTCACCTCGTTTTTCGGAGTGCTGGCGAGATCGGGTTTGGTCCGGGAGAGAAGTTCGTCCCGGAATTTCGCGATGATGGCTTCGGTCGGCCATGAGCAGGCCTCGCCGAAAGCACAGATCGTTTTACCATCGATCTGGAAGGCGACTGATTCGAGGGTGGCCACGTCTTCGGGGGATGCCTCGCCGGCGACGATCCGGTCGCTGATCTTCTTCATCCAGAGGCTGCCTTCCCGGCACGGCGTGCACTGGCCGCAAGACTCGTGCGCGTAAAAGGCGTTCAGGTTGTTCAGCACCCAGGCCATGTCCCGCGTGTCGTCCATGATGATGACACCCCCCGAGCCGGCCATGGATCCCGCGGCGGCCATCGTGTCGAAGTCCATCGGCAGATCCTCCAGCCCGACATCGACGACGTCGCCGCCGCGCTTGATTTTGTACGTCTCGCCGGCCTTGAGGATTTTGGCCGAGGAGCCGCCGGGGATGACCGCCTTGAGCCGCCGGCCGGGTTTCAGACCGCCGCACATCTCGTGGATGACCTCCCCCATCGTCACTTTGCCCACCTCCACCTCGAAATAACCGGGCTTCCGCACGTCTCCCGACACGCAGAGGATGCGTGTGCCGGTATTGTTCGGGGTGCCGAGCCTGGCGTACTCCGCGCCGCCCAGCCGCAGGATATGCACCACATGGCAGAGCGACTCCACATTGTTCACGATCGTCGGGCACATGTACAGCCCGAGCGCCGCCGGAAAATACGGCGGTTTGATCCGTGGATACGGCCGTTTTCCCTCCAGCGACTCGATCAGCCCGGTCTCCTCGCCGCAAATGTACGCCCCGGCCCCCCGGTGAACGTAAATCTCGAGATCGAACCCCTGCCGCCCCAGGATGTTCCGCCCCAGAAAACCGCGCTGATGCGCCTCCCGGATCGCGTATTCGCAGATCGTCGCGGCCTCAGGGAATTCCTCGCGAATGTAAATATAGGCCACCTTTGCGCCCACCGCGAGCGCCGCTATCGCCATCCCCTCGATCAACTGATGCGGGTCCTGATGCAGTATGTACCGGTCCTTGAACGTCCCGGGCTCCGACTCGTCCGCGTTGCAAATCAAATACACCGGCTTCGTGTTCGCTGGCGCGATAAAGCCCCATTTCACCCCGGTCGGAAATCCCGCCCCGCCCCGCCCGCGCAACCCGCTCGCCTTCACCTCCGCCGTGATCGCCGCCGGCTCCATCCCCACCGCCTTCTTCAGCATCTCGTACCCGCCGTCCCTCAGGTAACTCTCCATCCGGTTGTCCCAGCCCACCCGGTCCACATTCCTGAAAATCATCCGCAGCTCCCGCGGATGCGGCTCCTTCCCCGGCACATACTGGATCGACTTCATCGCGTTCTCCAAAACCCCACGAACAACGCCCGCCCCCACCCGCCGGCAAGCGCAATTTGTGAAATTTTTCACAAGCCGGCACACAGAGGGACAGTCAAACTGTTGGGAGTACGCGTTGGTTGAACGATTCGCGCGCAGGGACGGCGAGGGCTCAGGCGACCGGATTTTCGAGGCGGCCGAGGCCGTCGATTTCGATGGAGACGATGTCGCCCGGCTGGAGGGTGAAGGATGATGGAGGGACGATGCCTGTGCCGGTCATGAGCCAGGCGCCGTGGGGAAAGTCGTTTTCGCGGAAGAGCCAGCGTGCGAGTTCGGGCAGTGAGCGTTTCATGCGGTCGAGCGCGGTGGCGCCTTCGAAGGCCGGGCGGCCGTCGCGATGGATGGCGAGCGCGATTCGTGTGTCCGGCGGCAGTGGCTCGTCGGAAAGCACGAGGGCGGGGCCGAGGGCGCACGAGCCGGTGTAGATTTTTGCCTGAGGCAGGTAGAGAGGGTTTTCGCCCTCGATGTCGCGCGCGGACATGTCGTTGCCGACGGTGAAGCCGATGAGACGGCCCGCGGGGTCCAGGGCGATCGCGAGTTCCGGTTCGGGGACGTTCCAGCTTCCGTCGCGGCGGATGCGCACCGGATGTCCCGGGGCGACGACGCGCCGGGCGGTGGCTTTGAAGAACAACTCCGGGCGGTCGGCATCGTAGACGAGGTCGTAAAGCCTGTTGGCGCCGGAGCCCTCGCTTTCCTCCATGCGCGCGTCCCTGCTGCGCAAATAAGTGACGCCGGCGGCCCACACTTCCTGGCTTTGGATGGGGGCGAGGATTTCGCCGGGCAGGGGAGGTTCGGCGCGCAGGCCGGCGGCATCGAATGCGGTGGCCGAGGGAGATTCGGCGAGAAAAACGTCGTCCAGGGACAACCCGGGCGCGTGAGACCAGCCGTCGGGCGTGTGAAGGCGCAGCCCGCTCGTCGTGACATAGACGTGGATCATGCGACAGGGTGGCGCGGCGGCGCGGGATGCACATGAAAAATGCGGCCGTGGCGCCGGCCGCGCCGATCATCCCGTTTCCGCATGGGCATCATGTGGAAAACCGGCTTCAGCCGGGCTGCATGCACCCCATGGGGCGGAAGAGGATTCTGCAGGGCGCTGTCGGCTCCGGCTGAAGCCGGTCCATTCCAACGCGTTCGATCAACAGCCTCCTTGAGCTTGCTCATGATCAGGGGTGCCCATACGGACTCCCACACGGGAGGTATACGTGAAAGGGCCTGGAATGGTCTTCAGAGGCAATCCCGTGCGCTACGTGACAGAAATACAACTGCCCCTGGAGGAGGCATGAATCTGGCTGTCTTTAAGGGTGCGGGCGTTCGTGGCCGGCGTGGTGTGGAGACCGGCCGCGCGAGAAGATGTGTTGCAGGAGGTGGCGATGGCGTTGTGGAAAGATTTTCACCGATATGACGAGGCGCGTTCGTTCGGAGCCTGGGCGCGCGGCATCGCACGAAACCCTACCGGTTTTTCTCCGAAGAATCAGAACCACCGGGGGTTCTGTCACTGAGTGAATTTCAGCAACTGACTCTCGGTTATTATCTGACAGACCTCAAGCTCGATCACCCGACTCCCATTGTCACTGCGATCAACCGCATCATCGCCCGGGCGAAGGAACTCAACCATCTTCGGCGTCCCGAAATCGAACGGTTGCATTTTGTCATGCCCGATGACGAAGAATTGTC
>CAZYHO010000207.1:0-4645 GCA_964647495.1 uncultured Akkermansia sp.
ATGCGGGATGGATTTTTCATGGCGGATTGGGTGATTTTTCTGGTGGGCAAGTATGAAATTAGGATAAGGCGGAGCGGATGGCAAGTGTTTCTGTTGGTCGAAATGAATTTTTTTTTGGCGGGGAGGCGTGGAGGAGGGGGAGAAGTGTTGTATATATTTGATTTTGAACAGATTGGCGATTTGATTAACGTTTCCTAAGCATCAGGCGAACGGGAAGATTTTTTTCCCCAGTTCCATGGGAGGAGCTTGGCGGCGCCGGATTTTGGCTTTGTGGGGGTCTCGGGACCGGAGGATGAGGCGGGTTTTGAGGGGTCCGTTTTGGCTGGGGCGGCGGAGGGCGTTTTTTCCCAGAAGGCGCGCTGGGGTTTTTCGTTGGGCAGGGTGCTGGGGATTTCCTCGATGGGCGGCTGGTCGAGGCGGAGGGCCTTGAGCTGGGCGTTGGTGAGGTTCGGCTCCGGGGGAGGAGGTTCTGTGGCGGCGGGATCGGGCGGGAGGAGGCGGTGGGCCTCGTCGAGTTTGTAATCGCCGCTGTTGGTGGGGAGAATGATGTCGTTTGTATCGTAAGCGGGCTTGGAGAATTCCTGGGCTTTTCTGCCGACGGCGGTACGGCGGATCTGGTCGGTGTGCATGGCCTCGAGTTCGTCGGAGGTTTCGACGATACGAGGCTGGATGAAGAAGAGGATTTCGGAGCGGCGGCGGCCTTTGACGGTATTGCCGAGCAGGCCGCGGAGGATGGGGACGCGGGCGATCCACGGGATGCCGTCGTTGGCGCGGTGATCGGTTTCCTGAATGATGCCGCCGATGACGGCGATGCCGCCGTTGGGGACGGTGATTTCGGTGGTGAGGAACTGCTGGGTGATTTCCGGGACGGAGAGTTCGCCGACCTGGCGTTCCGGTCCGAGGCCGTCGTTGATTTCGGTGATGGCGAGGGTGACTTCGTTTTTCGAGTTGATGAGCGGAGTGACGAGGATCTCGAGGTTGACGTCCTCGTATTCGACGTTGGTGTTGAGGGTAGTGGTGTTGTCGATGGTGTTGGTCTGGGTGTTGGAGGGGACGGGGATGCGGCGGCCGATCGCGATGTTGGCCTCTTTGTTGTTGGCGGTGAAGACGAACGGGCGGGAGAGGACCTGGGCGCGTCCTGTGGCTTCGAGGGCGCGGACGTAGGCGTTGAAGAACTCGCCGAACGCGCCGTAGAGGTTGAGGCCGCGGCCGATGCCGGAGAATGAGGAGACGTCGATGAGGTCGCGCGGATCGATGATGCCTGTGGAGTCGCCGAGGTTGGTGAGGGTGCCGGCCCAGGTGAGGTCCTGGCCGCCGACGACGATTTGTTCCGCCTTGCGGAGGATGTCGATGCCGTACTGCATGTCGTCGGTGAGGGTGATTTCGGCGATGACGGTGGAGATGGCGACCTGAAGCGGGCGGATGTCCATTTCCTCGAGCACCTCGGCGATGCGGCTGAGGTGTTCGGGCGGGCCGGCGATGAGGAGGGAATTGGAGCGTGGCTCGGAGATGAGGAGGGTTTTGCCGACGATGGTGGAGGAAGGGATCAACTCCTGGCCCGAGGCGCTGGGGGAACTGCTGCGGCCACTGGCCAGCCCCCCGCCGCCGCCACCGGCGCCGCCGAGGGTGCGGGCGGCGCGGCCGGTACCACCGGCGTTGGAGGAGAATGTCTGGCCACCGCCGAACGCGGGGTTTCCTTGGAAGCCGGCGCCGGTCGAGCGACCCGCACCGCCGCGGCCGCCGCCGCCCGCGATGCCGCCGCCACCCGCGCCCCCACCGGCCGCGCCGCCGCCGATGACTTCCTGGCCGCGGCCGATGGCGTCGTAGGCGACCTGCAGGAAGTCCTCGACGCGAATGAAGCGAAGCTGGAAGCGTTGGAGGTTCTTGACGTTGGCTTCCTTGTCCAGCTCCTTGATGAGATCGCGGAGGTAACTCAGGTCGCTCGGCCTGCCGGAAATGAGGACTTCGTTGGTCCGGGTGATGGCCTTGACGATGACGGTGGATTCGTCGGGGGGCGGGGCGCCGCCTTGCTGCTGACCGGCCACGCCCGGCACGGCGCCTGGCGGCAGTCCGGCTTGCTGGAGTTGTTCCGCGGCGAGGTTTGGGGTGATGCCGCGGGCGCCGGTACCGCCGGAGGCCTGGGAGCGGAGGCGGGTTTGGGCGGCGAGGATATCGGTGAGGACCTGGGCGACCTCCTCGGCATCGGCGCGTTCGAGCTGGAAGAATTCTTTGACGACGGCGGCGCTGGGGACGTCGATGCTGTCACGGAGCGCGATGGCGAGGCGGATGGCGGGCAGATTGTCCGTGATGATGAGGGCGCCGGCGGCGGGGATAGGGATGATTTTGCTGACGTTCTGGCGGCTTTGGCCGAGGACCGACTGGAGCGAGCGCGCGGCTTCCTCGGCGCCGATGTTCGTGAGATACATCACGTAATTGATGATCTGCTCGGTTTCCGGGAGCGGGTCGGCGGCGGTGTAGACCGATTTGACGCTGGCGCCCTGCTCGATCTGGGGGCCGCGGGCGGTGGGGATGACTTTGTCGACTCCCTCGGTGTCCGACGGGATGATGCTGTAACCGTTGAGGAGAAGAAACGCCTTGATGTATTCGGCGGCCTGCCGGCGGGTCATTTTGCCGTTGCTGCGCAGGGGGAGTTGCGTCCCCTGGACATTGGCATCGCGCATGGTGCTGCGACCCGTGAAACTCTCGTATCTGTCGAGGATTTCGCCGATATCCATGGCGGCCTCGACAAACTCGATGATCGGACCCTCCGGATCATAGTCGGGAGCGGCGGCGACGACCGGACCGGCGGTGGCGGCAGGCAGGACAGGGGCGGCGCTCGTCGCGCCGGGCAGACGCTGTGTGCCCGGCGCCGGCGGGCGGACCGGACTGGGTGGCGTGGGCGGCTGTGCCGTGGTGGCGGCCGGTGATTCGACCGTCGTCAACCGGGTGTCGGCGGCTGGAGCGACCGCTTCGGCATCCGCGGGTGTGGCGGGAATGGGTGAGTCTTCAGCGATGACGTCGGCGTCAGCCGTATCGGTGATTTCGACGGCGTCGGCGTCGGCGTCGGCTGTTTCCGCGGTCGCAGGATCCGCGGGGGCATCAGCCTCTCCGGCAGGGATTTGACTGACGGGCGCCGGTGTCTGCGGTAACGGGGCAGCCGGTGTGTCGGGCGCCGGCGCCACCTGGGCGGCAGCGGGCGAGGCTGGAGGCGGAGTGACGACAGTGCGCGGTCGGGAAACGGGGCGGGCCGGGCGTGAACCCGGCTGGCCGGGGGTAGTGGTGGTGGGCGGCTGGGGTGGCGGCTGGGGATCCTGGTTTTGGGCGCGCAGGACGACGAGGAGTCCCAAGGCCAAACCGGCGGGGAGCAGGTACTTCGCGAAGGATTGATACATTGAGTCGAGGTTCGGGATTCGGGATCTCGGAGTTGAGGTTTGAGATGGGCGACTTGCGGCGCCGAAGGCTCCATCAGTTCGGCGCGGTGGGAGGCAAAATGACACGGCGACGGGCAGGCGCCTGACCTTGGCCCTGACCTTGGCCCTGGCCTTGGCGTCGTCCCTGGGGCGGCTGCGCTTGAGGCTGATTTACTCCGGCCGCCAGGTCGCCGGCGGTGGGCGGCGCGCCGCCACCTCGGGCGACATTCGCCCCACCCTGGATAACAGTCGCGCCACCTTGGGCGCCGCCACCTCGGGGAGCCACCGCACCGGGAGGCAGGCCGGCGGGCTGGCCACCCGGCTGTCCCTGTGGCCGGCCCCGGCCCTGAGGCTGCTGGCCTTGCTGGATCTGGAGGTTGGCATTGACCTGCCCCTGGACTGTGTTGCCTGCGGCGTCGACGCTGGCCAGGTTGACGGACTGAGGTCCGCCGCGCGCCACGTTCACGGGCTGGCCCTGCTGGCCGACGACGGCGGCATTGACAACCGCCTTGCGCTCGATGACCTGCCTGTCGGCTTTGATTTCCGCCTCCTCGTTTCCTTTGCGGGCGAGCACGCTGGTCTCGAGCAATGGCTGGCCGGGCTGGCGTTTCAACTGGACGAGTTGGATGCCATCGGCGCCCGGCTTGTCGGAGCGGATGGTGAACCGCTGATTGGATTTTTTATCGACGATGCTGGCGTAGGTGATGCCTTTGCCCTCGTCGACCGAAAAGCCGGAGAGAGCGAGATCGGTGGCGAAGGACTCGGGCGGCGGGCCTTCCTGGCGATGGATCTTGAAGGAGAAGGGGGATTTTTCCTTGATGCTGTCGTACCGGTCGACGCCGTAACGCTTGAGTTCGTTCGGATTCAACGGGTCCTGAGGCGCGGTAACGGCCGCCGCATCATCGGCGGCAGGCGTGGTGGCTGCGGTGGAGCGGGTGGCGCCGCCGCGGCGCCCGCCATCCGGAGCCGGTGGAGGCGGCGTATTCTGGGCCGGCGCGAGGGAGCTGGCCAAGGCCGCGGCCAGCAGGCCGGCAAGCACGGGCGTGACAAACGGGCGCGTGGCGGGCGCGGCGTTGGCGGCATGGATCGCATTCATGGCGGAATTCATTGGGGTGGCTGGAGTGCGGCCGGATCGGCAGGTGGTAATTGGACCTCCCCGGCGGCCGGCTGTTCAATGGACAGCGTCCCCGTGGCCGGCTCGCTATCGCCGGTGGCCGACAGATTGATTTCTCCCA
>CAZYHO010000207.1:4745-8103 GCA_964647495.1 uncultured Akkermansia sp.
GCGGGATCGGCGCTCCCGGCCGGTGACGGCGCCTCGGTCAGCGGCAGAGAGGGGAGGCGCGGCACGTCAGAGGAAATGATGCCGGCGAGTTCCTCGCTGTCGGCGCGCCACCACTGCTCGATGCGCGCCTGGCAGCGCACGCGCTCCTCGTCCTTGGTCGGGGTCAGTTCGAGGAAGCTGACGAAGCGGAAGTCCTCGCGCCCCTGCAGTGCGTGCAGGAAATCGACGAGGTTCTCCACGTTCGCGGTGGTCTCCACTTCGAGGATCGACTTGTGGACGAGCGCTTCTTTCTGGGTCGGGCGCGGATCTTTTTTGCTGAGTTCGACGCCGGCGGCAATGGCCTTGTTGTTGACGATGTTGAAGAGGTGGGTCTCGAACTGGTTGGTGTTGGTGTACGCGGGGAGGTGGGCGTTGATCCACTCGCTGTTGACGTCGACGGCCGGCTTGATGTTCTGCAGCTCCTGGAGGCGGATGATGTCAAGCTTGATCGCGCCCTGCTGGCTGAGCGCGGCGGTGCGGCGCTGGGCGAGCGCCTGGTAGCCGAGGAAATTGAAGATGATGAAGCCCGCGCCGAGCAGCAGCATCAGCAGTCGGCGTTCACGGCTGGACAGGGATTGCATTTTTGAGGTTGCCAATGACTTCGAAACCGGCGAATCCGTTTCGCTCGCCGCGGGGGGCGGGCCGTTCCCATTCGTAATCGGAGAGCCCGGGGTCGCGTGCGAGCAGAATCTGGTAATTGAGGGCGCGCGGGATGTTTTCGGCCTCGCCGCGGACGACGAGCCTGTTCGGCTCGAACGTGAATTTTGTGAGCCGGACCTGGCTGCCCTCGTCCAGCGTCTTGGCGATCTGGAAGAACCGCTCGAGAGGATATCGATCGGCGTTGGTCACGTCCAGCAGCGTCATCCAGCGCCGGCGGTCGGCATCGACGTTGCCGGCGATGCGCTCCAGGGCGTCCCGCTGTTTCCGGAGGGTTTTGGCGGCCAGGATATCGCGGATGGCGAAAAAGGCATATGAGGCCGCGATGGCCAGATACACGATGGACGCGAGCGCGATGAGGCGGCGCACCCGCTGGCGACGGGCGGCGGTGATGCGCGCCTCGGCCACCTGGCGCGGCAGAAAGGGGGCGGGCACATCGGGAAGCTCGGGCACCGGTTTCCGGCGGTGGACGACAGGCACGCCGAATGCCTGGCGCAGGGCGGCTTCCGCCTCGCGATCGACCGAGTCGGTCCACAGGACGACGTGCTCCAGCTCGCCTTCGAGCCCCTGCATGTCCAACTGCATGAGCAGGAGTTCCAGCTCGTGGACGGCGGCGGCGTCGATCGTGGGCGAGCCGAGCGTCTGGAAATGCACCGGATGGTCGCCGCGCGTGAGGACCACGACGATTTTGCCCAGCTCGCGCCAGAGGGTCAGGCTGTTTTCCGGCAGGTCGAAGAGGAACGGGGTGATCTCGAACTGTTCCGGGATACCGCCGCCGGGAAGCGCTTTGAGCTGGCGCTCGTTGAGGACGGTGGCCAATGCGAGCGTCTGGCCATCGGCCTGCTCGATCGTCTGTTGCTGGACAAGTCTGCCTCCGCCCTCATCGGTCTTGAGGTTGAGCTTTTCCAACTGCATGTCGAGCGCTCCGGACACAGCTTCCGGGTCGACCGACGGGATCCAGAGCGGGACGGCGAAAGCGGCGCGCACGGGGAAGGCGAAGACGCGGGCGCCCATGAGGTGGGTGACGGTGCCGTCCTCGGCGGTGGGCGGGTTGCCAGCCGGCTGGAATCCGTTGAGCGGGCCTTGTTTCCACAATTCCCACACCTCCTCCCCGGGACAGAGCAGGGTGGTTTCCGATTTCGAATTCTTGGCGGAAGCGGACACGGATTTCAGGAAATGCGGGATCGTGGGTGGTGTGAGGGGCGGCGGATGCGGCGGAGCACGGCGGGCGACTCGGTGGCGGGCATGATTCCCGAGGAATGCGCGGGGCTCAATCGAAAAGCGGCACTTCCTCTCTCATGAGGATTTGCGGGTTCTGGGAGCGATTGCGAACGATGAGGACGATGCGTTTGCGCATGTCGCCGACCGTGGCGGTGCTTTCGATGCGGGTGGTCTGGTCCTGATTGGTGAGCCGGGCCGAGGCGAGGGCGGGATCGATGCCCATCATGGCGGCGACGGTATTGATGTCGAGCTGTTCGTCATCCGTGGTGTTCTGGATCCCGTCGCGCCCGGCGCGCATGTCGATGACCTCGAGGGCGTCCTTGTAGTGCTCGCTGGGCTTGGCGCGGTCGTCGATGGTCGTCTCGAACTGCTGCTCGGCGTAGCGGCGGGCTTCGGCCAGGCTGTCGAGCGACGCGATGGCCAGGCACTCGGCGCTGGCCTCGTTGACGTCGAGGCGGCCGCCGCTGTAGATGGTAAAAATGTCACGCCACTGCGGGTAGATGCCCGGCAGGATGTTCATCCCCTTGACCAGCAGCATCTCGTCCAGGTTGTAAAACGGCCGGTTGAACGGGTAGTTGAAAAAACCCTCCGCCTCGTACTGCATCCTCTCGTAGGTGTCGCGCCCGCCGTCGGTCATGTCGTCCTCGTCGACCCAGTTGATCAGGTTGTCGATCATGCTCGACCGCAGCCGGTCGTCATCGACACCCAGAGCCGCCAGGACGATTTCGAGCTGGTCGCGGCCGTCGGCGGGGTCGGATTTCGCCTGCTGGACGAGCGTGTTGATGTTGAATTTGCCGCCTTCGCCCTTGATCTGGACGGAGAACGATTCGTCCTCGGAAATCTGCCGGTTGAGCAGCATCTGGTCGGTCTTCTTGACCACCGGATTCGCGCCGATCGCGATGCCCATCTCGGCCAACTGCGTGGCCCTGAACGCCTTCTTCTGCGAGGTGGCCAGCTCCGCGTCACTGCGCACGATGAGCGCCGTCGTCGCCAGCATCAGCATGAGCGTGCCGATCACAAAGAGCACCGCCACCAGCGCGCCGGCGCGGCGTGTGCGATCCCTGCAAGCTGATGGCCGCGGTCCCATTCCCATTCGAATACGAGTGAACCAAATCCGACAGTGTGCACTGGAAAATCGTTGAAAAATGGTTTTTCGGCTTTGGGTGAGGGACCCCGGTCCTCAGCAAGTTCAACGAAGCTGTTGGGCGAACACGCCGGAATGGACCGGCTTCAGCCGGAGCCGGCAGCGTCATGCGGAACACTTTCCGCTCCAGGCTTCGCTGCCCGTCCAACGTTCAATACCGTTCATTCAAGGATGAGTCGCGAATGGACAGGCATGTAAGGCTATAAATTTCAGTCAATTGCAGTACGTGCCAGGTTCTCCTCATTCGCGTTCATTGGCGTTCATTCGCGGTTAACCGAACCTGAACCGGATGCCGCC
>CAZYHO010000208.1:0-8058 GCA_964647495.1 uncultured Akkermansia sp.
GAGTGACAGAATTCACTGATTTTCAACAAACGACGAACAAGATGCGCATCCCCCGCGGGTCTGCGCGGCATCAGGAGAAATGCCAGCCCAACGCCACGGCGACCCTCGGCGGCACGCGGAACCGTAGAGCAAACCACAAGCACGGCACCGCTTTTTTGTGTCTACAACGCGGCCGACTCCACATCCTCGTCCGGCTCGCGCGGGAGTTCAAGCACTCGCTCTTGTGGCGCCTGTCGCGGGTTGCACATCGCAATCAATTCTCCCAAACGATTTCCGCCATCCACGTCTCGGCGGGGCCGCTCGCCTCTGGCGTCCTTCAGGTCCCTTAGGTCCCTCTGGTCCCCCAGGCTCCGGCGGCGCGTATTCCAAACCGCGAATGAACGCCAATGGACGCCAATGACACGGGATTCGCGTTCATTGGCGTTCATTCGCGGTTTCCCTGAACTCCACGGCCGCCCTGGACACATTGAAACGCACGTCGCCGCCACCACCCGCGTCCTGCGCTCCCCGGCCCGAAGAGCTTTCCCCTCACGGCTTCGCTATCGCTCCGCATGAGGCTCACGAGTATTGTTCGGCTGGGATATCTCCGAGCTGGTTCAGGTCAATCTCGTAGTCCTGGTCCGGCTCGGATTCTCCCGTGATGCATGTGAAGCATGACAGCCCGACTTCGGCCGATCCAATAATCCAGATCGGTTGTCCGCAGTGACAACGCTCGCCCCGCCTGAATGCGGCAATCGCGTGGTGCAGCCGGTCAATCAAGTCGGCTCGGTCGGTGTCCGGATTGGAGTGTAGATGCTGTTCCACGTAATCCTCCAGGCGGATCGGGGTGAAGCCGGTCGTCATGGGGCGCAGCATGCGGGATTGTCGCGGCGTTTCAAGTCTTCACATGTCGAACAGTTGAATCATGCGGCAAGCGGTGATTCTACGGCCCGAGCCCCCGGTCCGAGCGCCTGGCGACCGCGCCTCCGCCGCAATAACGCGTCCATCCTCCCCCAAATCCGAAATCTTCGTCCATCCAGGGGAGCTTCGAAACCGCGAATGAACGCGAATGGACGCCAATGACACGGGATTCGCGTTCATTGGCGTTCATTCGCGGTTTCCCTGAACTCCACGGCCGCCCTGGACACATTGAAACGCACGTCGCCGCCACCACCCGCGTCCTGCGCTCCCAGGCCCGAAGAGCTTTCCCCTCACGGCTCCGCTATCGCTCCGCGTGAGGCTCACGAGTTTTGTTCGACCCAGTTTCGTTCATTCACCGTCTCGCCTGGTATCGTCACGCAATGCAATGGCTATGCCGGGAAATCACGCGATTTATCACGCCATTACATGGAGGCAGCACGACAACCGCAGCCGGGACGGCGGCACGATTCAGCGATGCTGGACAAGCCCCGCCTTTGCGCTTGAGTGGGGCGGCATGGCCAAGCATTCCTTCGCGAAGATCAGACGGTTTCTCCATCTTTTCGCCAAGCCCGCCGATGGCGGCATTGACCGATCCGATTGCAGCCGGTCCTTCAGCCGGACGGGCGTGCTTCGGACTCTGTTATTTGCGGCGGCGGTGGCGGCGTTTGCCGCCGGTCATGCGACCTCGCTTGCGCAGGCTCCGGGGAAACTCGCGCTGCCGAAGGAAACATTCTCCGTCGGCGATCGGCCCGCGTTCGTGCTGCTGCCGTCCGAGGAAAAGCGCGCCACGCCGCAGCCGTGGATATTTTACGCGCCGACGCTGCCGGCGTACCCCGACGAGGCCGAACGCTGGATGCACGAATGTTTCCTGGAGGCCGGCATTGCCGTGGCGGGTGTCGACGTCGGCGAAGCCTACGGCAGCCCGGATCGCAGCCACGCCGCGTTCGCCGCGCTGTACGAAGAACTCATCATGCGCCGGGGTTTCGCGAAAAAACCGTGCCTTTTCGGCCGCAGCCGCGGAGGACTCTGGGTTGCAAGCTGGGCGCTCGCCCACCCGGACAAAACCGCCGGGCTGATCGGCATTTATCCGGTCTTCGACCTGCGCAGTTATCCGAAACTCGAAACCGCCGCGCCCGCGTATGGCCTGAGCCCCGCAGAACTCGAACGCCGGCTCGACGAATTCAACCCGGTCGCCCGCCTCGGCCAGCTTGCCAAGGCCCGTCTCCCTGTCGCGCTCATCTCGGGTGACGAAGACACCGTCGTGCCGCTCGAAGCCAACAGCGCCGCCCTCGTCCGGGCGTATGATCAAGCCGGCGTGCGCGACCTGGTCACCCTCATCGTCCTCAAAGGCCAGGGGCACAGTTTCCACGAAGGATTCTTCAAGTCCCGGGAATTGGTCGACTTCGCCATCGAACGGGCGCGCGCCGGTACGCGGGAATCAGAGCGATGATGGAAAAGCTGATGCTCATCCCCCGTTCCGAAATCGAGCGTTTCCAGGCAAGGTTCGGAGCATCCAATGACGTTCGCGAGCGCAACCCAAGGGGGAGGCGTGGCAGACCGGCATTTGTCCGTCCCCGCTCATGAAAAAATCCGGATTGGAGGCGTCCGCCAGGTGAATGCAGATTCTTATTGCACGGCGGCCGGTGCATCCCGCATGATGACCTTCCAACCTTCACCTTGGCTTCAATTTCAACCCCTCACGTCCCATGCACTTCCCCCGCTTCTCCGCCGCGTGGCTGAACGCCGTCTGGCTCGCCCCCGCCCTCATCCACGCCGAATTGACAAACTACTGGCCGCTCAGCCAAACCGATGGCGATGTCGCCCCGAACAGCGTGGACGGCGGCTCCGATGCCCTCCTGTACGGCTCCCCGGCCTGGACCAACGACCCTGTCCGAGGTGACGTGCTCCAGCTCGACGGCTTCACATACGCCGACGCCGGTTCATTGCCGGAATTCCCGGCCGACGGCGACTTCACATGGGCCTTCTGGGCCAATTCCGCCCAAGGGCCGAACAACAACGTCATCATCGGCAACCGGTACCCCGACTCGGGATGGATCAAGTTCACCACCAACGCATTCGAGTTCCGCGACCTGACCCCCAGTTACAACGGAACCATCGACTACCCGGACTTCGCCATCGATACCTGGGTGCATCACGCCGTCGTCAAAAAGGGTCCGCACTTCATCTACTTTCGCAACGGGCTCGCCTTGGGGCAAAGCACGCTCGTCGTCGACGCCCCTGAAGTGCCGTTTTACCTCGGCGGCGACATGTTCGTGGAGAATTGGGCCGGGCTTCTCGATGACGTGGCCACCTGGTCATCCGCCTTGCCGATCGCGAGCGTGGCCGCACTTTACGGCGGAAGCGCCACCCCGCTGACCGCGTCCCTTTCCCAGCCGGCGACCATCCCCGCCTTGACCGAGTCCTTCACTTCCCTCGACGCCTGGACACCCTCCGACCGCGGCCTGGAAAGCACCGAGCCCGGCGCCTACGACCCGCCGGCCATCGTCGACGGCGAACTCGTCCTCGGCGGCACGACCGATGCCAACTACTGGCACGGCTCCAGCGTGGTCAGCAACAAGACGTTTGACTCGCGGCTTTACACGGAAATCGAAGTGAACCGGCTCTCGCTCACGGGATCCGGCAGCGCGTATCGTTCAAGCCTCTGGGTTTTCGGGGACGACACCCACTACCTCCACTTCTCGCAGAATGTCGGGGAAAACGGCTGGCAGTTCAACGCAAACGACAGCGGCGGCCAAGGCACGCTCCTCCCGACCGGTTCCGGCAACAACATCGCCGGGCTCGACGGCCTCGATGGAGACACCGGCCCCAAGGTGATGGGCATCCGGTTCATTCCGGTCCCCGGTGTCAGCGGACACGTCAACATTGAAATGCTGCTCGATGGTGAAGTGTACGCCATTCACACCTTCAGCCAGTTCCCGTCCAGTTTCGAGGTCATCCTGACCGGCCAGGCGCGCGCCATCGGCGACACCGTGACCGCTGTGTTCGATGACCTGCGCGTGCGCAGCGAGGACACAGACAATCTGCCGCCGGCATTCAATCCGGCCATCGCCACCGCGCCCACGATCGACGAAGGCGGATCGCTCAACTTCAACGCCGCGCCCCTGGCCTCCGATACCGAGAACAACCCGCTCACTTTCAGCAAGATCAGCGGACCGGACTGGGTCGATGTTTCCGCGGCCGGCCTGGTCACCGGCACCGCTCCCGCCGGGTCCGCGGGTTTCGTGCAAGTGAGCGTGCAGGCGCTCGATACCGTCGGCCTCGGAACGGCGCAGCTCTCGCTCCGCCTCCGCGTCCAGCCGGCCCTGGGCACGCCTCCCACCCTCGGCTGGTGGCCGCTCAACGAGGGCGCCGGCGACATCGCTCACGACATCAGCGGCAACGCCGCGGACGGGTACATCCAGAATTTCGACACCGGTGGCCTCGCCGACGGTGGCTCCGTCTGGTTCGACGATCCGACGCACGGGACCGTCCTCAGTTTTAATGGAAACGATCCCGCCGTCGAGCCCGCCGGTTCATACGTGATCATCGGGGATCCCCCCGGCAGCTTCACGCTGCCGCCCTTCTCCCTGGAGGAGAGTTTCGCCTGGTCGCTCTGGGTGCGCCCGGATCAACTCGCCAACAACGACATCATTCTCGGCAACCGCTACAATGCCGACGGCGCCGACTTCATCCCGCGCGAGTTCGTCAAGTTCACCGGCTCCGCCTTCGAATGGCACTTCAACAACGTCGGCGAGAACATCGACTATCCCGACCTGGCGCCCGGCGCCTGGATGCACCTCACAGTCATCAAGGAAGGCAGCACGCTCTTTTACTACAAGGATGGTGTCCTCGTCGATGGCCGCACCATCACGTCGGCCCCGGTCTACGACCAGCCGTTCTACATCGCCGGCCAGGGGATCGAGAACTGGCGCGGGTACATCGTCGATGTGCGCCTCTTCACCGGCTCGCTGAGCGACCAGGCCGTGGCCGCTCTCTTCGCGGCCGGGCCGGGTGGCGGCGCCACCGCCCCGCCGCCGCCGCAGATCACATCGGTCACGCGCGCCCAGAACGGCGCCCTGACGATCACCTGGACCTCCGAAACCGGCCAGCAGTTCGACGTGCAGTGGAGCACCACCCTCGGCACCGGTACATGGGCCACCGTGAGCGCCACACTCACCGCCACCGGGGAAACCACCAGCTTCACCCTGCCCGCCGGAGGAAATCCGGATCCCGCCACCCTCCCCGCAGGCTACCTGCGCGTCCGGCGGTTCTGACGCGCCCCGATTTGTTCATGATCGGGGAACTCGCGAATACGCGATTGCGGGCAATTTATAGCTTGCTCTTTTCCGGTTGTCCCTGACAGTGGCCGCGTTCGTCGCAGCGCCTGTCGGTATTTCAGAAGTCAGGGAAAGTCGTCCGTTGATTCATATTCAGTGGTGATTTGCAACCCGCCGTTCGGGAACCAACTCAGAAAAGGCAGTCAGTTTCGGCAACACCACGAACAATGAACAACAAACTCTACATCGGAAACCTTTCCTTCGATGCCACGGAACAAGACCTGACCGACCTGCTCTCCCCTCACGGCCAGGTCTCCGAAGTGCTCGTCATGATGGACCGGATGACGGGCCGCCCACGCGGATTTGCCTTCGCCACGATGGTTGACTGGCAGGGCGCGGACGCCGTGATCAAGGCGCTGCACGGCCAGGAATTCATGGGCCGCCCGCTGACCATCAACGAGGCGCGCCCGCGTGAAGAACGCCCGGCGTACAGCGGTGGCGGCGGCGGTGGCGGTGGCGGCGGCGGCTACCGGGGCGGTGGTGGCGGCCGCAGCGAAGGCGGCCGTGGCGGCTACGGAGGCGGAGGCGGCCGCGATCGTGACCGCGGCGGCTACGACCGCGATCGCCGGTACTAAAAAGTCAGGAAATCCCGCCGGCGGCCAGCGCCGCGCGGATCGCATCGGCGGCCGAGTCCAGTTCGGCCGCCGATGTTTTGCTGTTTTGCTTCGCGAAATCCAGGTCGCGGATGCTGTCGATCGGGACCAGATGCAGGTGCACATGTGGCACTTCCAGGCCCGCGATCACGAGGCCCACTTTTTCACACGGAAAGGCGCGCAGGATCGCGCGGCCGACGACCTGGGCGGTCTGGAACAAATGCGCGGTCAGATCCGGCGGCACGTCGAGCCAGTGATCGATTTCCTCACGCGGCACGACCAGCGTGTGCCCGGCGCGGATCGGCGCGATTGTCAGGAAGGCGGCGCACCGCTCGTCTTCGTACACGAAGCGGCCGGGCAGCTCGCGATTGATGATGCGGGTGAACAATGTCGGCATGCCGCCAGCGTGGGAGGCCGGCCGCCGGGTTTCAAGCCGGAAATCCGGGACTCTGCGTGCGCATGCGCACCCAGACCGTTGCCGGGCGTTCAATGCGGCCTATGGTGCACGGATGAGCGAGTTCGACACTCCGCTGTCTCCCGACCTGCGCGTTTCCGAGGAGACGTACCTGGAGATGGAGAAGCACGCCGGCGAGCGGCATGAGTTCTTCGATGGCACCCTGACCGCCGGCCCTGATATTTCCAGCCCCGGCGCTCCTGCCAGGGGCAAACCGATTCCAGACCACTGCGACGGGCTGGCCCGCCTGCAGGCGGTCGTTCACGATCTGCGTGCCCCGGGCGGTTGCCCCTGGGACCGCGAACAGACACACGAAACCCTGGCCACCAACATGTTGGAGGAAGCGTACGAAGCTGTCGAAGCGCTGCGCTCGGGCGATGAAGAGCATATGAAGGAGGAGCTGGGAGATGTCCTTCTGCAGGTGGTGCTGCATGCCGAGATCGCCGGTGAGCGCCGGGCGTTTGATTTGCAGGACGTCGCCCATGCCATCGCGGGAAAGTTGATCCGGCGCCATCCGCATGTGTACGGGGAAAGCGCGGCCTCCACCACCGAGGCTGTGCTCGCTCAGTGGGACGATATCAAGCGCCGTGAAAAGGGTGACGCCCCGCGGCAGTTCCTCGAAGGCATCGGATCCGGCCTGCCGGCCCTTGCGCGCGCCGCGAAGCTCTCGAAGAAGGCGGCCAAGGTGGGCTTTGACTGGCCTGACAGTGCCGGCGTGCTCGCGAAGGTCCGGGAAGAGATCGCGGAGATCGAGGCTGAGGCGCCGGGCTCCGCGCGCCGGGCCGAGGAGATCGGCGATCTCCTGTTCGCCGTCGCGAATCTGGCGCGCAAAGAAGGGCTGGACCCGGAAGTGCTGTGCGCCTCCGCCAACGCCAAATTCGTCGAGCGCTTCAGCGCGATGGAAGCGGACCTGGCCGCCGCCGGCAAACGCCTGGGTGAAACCAGCCTGGAGGAAATGGAGGCCTCGTGGATCCGCTCGAAATCCGCAGCCGCGGCCAAGCCTCGATCATGAGCCTTTCCAATCGATGAAGAATATTCTACCCGACAGGCCTGGTCGGCGCGCGTTCGCTTGCCGACACCTCCCGCCATCGCCCGCCATCATGCCGCCATTCCCGATCGCCGCTTTCGCAGGCGCCACCTCGCTTCCCGCTTTCCGCATCGATGTGGTGGCCGCGTGGTGGCCGGATTGGTTGCGTTCGCCGGACTGGCTGCGCTGGCCCGGTGCGGAGTGGTGGACCACCCTCTGGGAAAGCACGCAACACGGCATGATCTGGACGGTGACGGCAGTCGCCCTGGTAATCGGGCTGGTGGGCACCGTCCTGCCGATGATTCCCGGCCCGATGCTCATCCTGGCCGCCGCCGTCTGGCATATGCTGGCGATGCGCTACTGGCTGCATGCGCCGGATCCGGGGCTGGGCTGGCCGGGCCTGGTCATCCTTGTCCTTTTTGTCATCGCCGCGCAGATCGTCGAGACCACCAGCAGCGCCATGGGCGCCAAATACTTCGGATCCACCAAGTGGGGCATGGTGGGAGCGGTGCTAGGTGGATTGATCGGCCTCTTCTGGGCGCCGATCGGCATCTTCCTCGGACCGATCATCGGCGCCTTGGCCGCGGAAATGGCCATCGCCAAACGAGAACTCAAGTCCGCCGCGAAGTCGACCTGGGGCACCGTCGTCGGCGCCGTGGCCGGGCTCTTCGTCAAAGCCGGCCTGGGGCTCGCCATGGTCGGTTACTTTTTTCTCGACGTCTTTGCGCTCGCCTGGTGAGCGGCGGC
>CAZYHO010000209.1:0-8056 GCA_964647495.1 uncultured Akkermansia sp.
CGCGCCAATCGGCCAGCCGCTGTTTCATTTCGGGGGTCGCATCCGGGCGTTGCGCCACAGTTTCGAGGAGAGCGATGGCTTCGGCGTGGCGTCCGAGCGCCCGGAGGGCCTGGGCGCGATGGTCGCCGATTTCGGCGACGGGATCCGATGACGCCGCCTCCGCGCGTTCGAGGAAACCGAGAGCCTCGGCGAACTCGCCTTTCTTGAAGTGGTACCATCCGAGTGTGTCGAGACAGGCGGCGTTTTCGGGATCCAGTTTCAGCGCTCGCTGGACCAGCGGGGCGGCTTCGTCGAGCCTCACGCCGCGTTCGATCCAGAGGTAGGCCAGGCCATTGTACGATTTGGCGGCGAGTTCCGGAGCGCTGGCCGGGACGCGGGCGATGGCCTCCCGGAACTTTTCCTCCGCCAGCTCGATGCGACCAGCCAGGCTGGCCGCCAGAGCCCACTCGAAAAAGAACCCTTCGTTCAGAAACTGTGCATGCGCATCGGCCTCCGCGGCCTTTTGCGCGGCCCGTTCGAAAGCCGCCAGCGCCCTCGACAGGTCATCAAGCGCCTGGTGCGCGAGCGCGGCGAGGTACGGCGGCTCGGGCGACTGCGGCGCCTTGAATTCAGCACGCTCCAGCACCGGCAGCGCATCGCGCGCGAGACCGGCCAGGAGCATGTCGCGCACGAGGGCGAGCGCTTCCCGCAGCGATTCGTCGCGCCCCCAGCGCAAGGCCTCGGCGCGATGCCTCACGCTCGCCGCACGATCACCGGTCCGGTTGAAATGAGCCGCCATCGCACGATGCGCGGACTCGTGCTGCGGATCGATCTCCAGCACGTCCTGCCACGCCTCGATCGCCTCGGCCTGCCGCTGCGCGAGCGCCAGTGTGCGCGCCAGTTTTTCCCTGGCTCCCAGATCGTCCGGACGCCGCCCGACCAGCTCCCGATACACCGTCGACGCCTCGTCCAGCTTCCGTTGTGTCGCGAGGTAGTCCGCCAGGGGCCCCAGCACTTCCGGGGAACCGGGCGCAAGTTCCTGCGCCTTCCGCAACACTGCCAGCGCCAGGTCATCCCGCCCGTCCGCGGCGGCCCGATTGACGGCCATCGCACCGGCCGAAAGCCCCAGCCAGTAGCGCGGATTCTTTTCATCGCGCGCCATCGCCTGTTCCAGCGCCGCCCCCGCTTCCTCGGGCCGCCCGAGCCGCGCCAGCATCAGGATCAAATGAACCTGCGCGCGCGCCGCCGCCGGAAACCGATCCGCCGCGTCGCGCGCCCGCTGCACCGCCTGCTCCACCAATCCTTCCTCCGCCTCGCGATGCCGCAGACAAAAATCGCTCGCCGCCAGCCAACCGTCGGGCCGCAGTGGGCCGGCCGCGGCCGCCGCATCGAGAAGCGCCAGTCCCGCCTGCCAGCGGCCTTCCGCCGCCTCCCATTCGGCAAGCCGCACCGCCACCCTGACCTCTCCCGGATCGAGCCTCAACACCTCGCCATACCGCGCCCGCGCCCCATCCCGGTCGCCGGCCCGCTCGCGTTGCAGGCCGGCCCAGTACGCCGCAAGCGCCTGCGCGCGCTTCACGCCGTCGTCAGCCAGCCGCCTCTCGCCCGCCACGATTTCACCCGGCTCGCCGCCGGGCAGCAAACCGGGCAATTCCCCGGCCCACCCCCACGCCATCAACGATGCCCAGGCGCCAGCCCACACCCATCCGGCTCCGGTGCGCCTCAGGCAAAACCGGTCGCGCCAGGACACAGCCGCGCCGCGCCCTCGCATCGGCCGCGCCCGTGAGTGCCCCCCATGCGGTCGGAGCCGGGAGCGATGACAACACTCTGACCGGCCACGGCGCATCCAGCCAACCCTGCTTGTCTAGCTCTTGTAACGCAAGCGCTTCTTGTGGCGGTTGGCCTTCATGCGCTTGCGGCGCTTGTGCTTGTTGATTTTGGCTTTGCGCCGTTTCTTGAGTGAACCCATGGAGCCTTCTCGGAGTGTGGTTGGTGGTTTGGAATGTGGAAGCGAATCCGTCGCCCGCGCACAGAATGCCTGCGATCAGTGGATCAGTTTGTTGAGCGCGTACTCGATGATTCCCTCGGCGCCGAGCGCCTTGAGTTCCGGTATGATTTCGCGCACCACCTTTTCCTCGATCACGGTCTCCACAGCGATCCATCCCGGCATGGCCAGAGGGGATACTGTCGGACGGCGGAGCGAGGGTAGGCGCGCCAGCAGGTCCTGCAACTGTTTTTCAGGCAGGTTCATTTTCAAGCCCACATGATCCCGCGCCGTCAGCGCGCTCCGCAGCAGCAGCGCCAGCCGCTCCGCCTTGCGCGCCTTCCAGGGATCCGCTGCCGACCGCGGGTTGATCACCAGTTGCGGGTAGCTCGTCATGATCTCCTCCACGATCCGCAGCTTGTTCTCCCGCAGCGAGCGCCCGGTCTCGGTGATGTCCACGATCGCGTCCACCAGCTCCGGCACCTTCACCTCTGTCGCCCCCCACGAAAACTCCACATCGGCCTCCACCCCCTTCGCCGCCAGAAATCTCCGCGTCAATCCGACCGCCTCCGTCGCAATCCGCCCACCCCGCAAATCCTCCACCTTCCGGATCGGCGAATCCTCCGGCACCACCAGCACCCATCGCGTCGGGTTCGCCGTGGCCCGGCTGTACGCAAGATCGCACAACACCTCGACCTTCGCCTCGTTCTCCACCACCCAGTCCCGACCCGTGATCCCGCAGTCGACAAATCCGTGGTCGACATACCGGCCGATCTCCTGCGCCCGCAGCAACCGCACCTCGATCTCCGGATCGTCAATCGCCGGCCGGTAACTGCGCGACGCCCCGGTGATGTGGTACCCCGCCTTGCGGAAAAGCTCCAGTGTCGGCTCCTCCAGGCTCCCCTTGGGCAAGGCCAGGCGCAGCAGCGGGCTCTCGCTCGCGGCGGCGGGGTCGTCGGTCGTTTTCGGCATCCGTTCTGTCTAATCGCCCTGCCCGGACCGGCAAGTGCTTTCGCGGCAGTCCGGTCCCGCGGACCCGCGGCACAGCCGAAAATCCGGCCGGATCAGCGCCCGCCGCCCCCCTTCCTCAAGCCGCCGGTGAATTTGCACTTGCGGGACAGCGCGAACATGGGTCCAATCAACCTGTCTCATCGGCTTTCCCCTGCTTCCCCATGAAAGAACACCCCTCGACCGGATCACGGTTCCGCCTCGCCGTCCGCCTGCTCGCCCTCGCCTTGATCAGCTCGCCCGCTCTCGCCCAGGTCATCCCTGTCATCGAGCAAGGCGAGGAATGGCGCTACCTCGACACCGGCGCCACCCCGCCGGCCGTCGGTGGCGTCTCCAGCTGGAAAGCCGCCAACTACAACGCCGCCGCCGCCGGCTCACCATGGAAAACCGGGCGCGGCCTCTTCGGCTACGGCGACAATATCAATTACGGCACCCGGCTCAACGCCTCCAACCCCTCCACCCCCAACAACAAGTACATCTCCCACTACTTCTGGAAAAGTTTCGAAATCCCGGCAACCGCCGTCTGGGGCACCTCCGCCAGCTCCACCTACAGCGCCGTCCAGGTCAAGGTCACCCGCGATGACGCCGTCGCCATCTACATCAACGGCCAGGAAATCTTCATCCAGGGCGCCGCCTCGACCCGCGACAATCTCCCCACGGGCACCATCGCCAACACCACCGCCGCCCTCAACCCCGTCGAAGGCCAAAGCGAAACCAGCCCCGTCATCTTCTTCGACGGCCGCAACCTGCTCAAACCATTCCCCCAATCCAACACCATCGCCGTCGAACTCCATCAGGCCAGCAATACCACCTCCGACGCCCGCTTCGACCTCTCCCTCGACCTCGTCACCCAGGAACCCTGCTTCGGTGACTCACGGGCCGGCGGCTTCGTCACTTTCACCGAAGTCGGCCGCCCCATCGGCAACACCGGCACCGTGCACGAACGCGACCCCCTCGACGAACCGGGGCCGCCCGACTACTCGTTCGAGGAACAGGACACCGAAATGAACTGGCGCACCACCGCCAGTGGCGATGCCAACATCTACTTCGGCCCCACCAATATCGAATACATCACCTCAGCCGAACTCCCCAACAACGCCCTCGGCTTCTGGTTCGGCACCCCCCTCACCTGGGAGTCCGAAGTCGTCGATGTCCGCAGCTTCAAAGACGTGTACGCCTCCGCACGCGTCCTCGGCGTCCGCCGCCCCAACTGGGCTTCCGGTGACCGCCTCGAGTTTATCCTCCGAGTCAGCGGGGACGGCATCAGCTTCCGCGATATCCCGTGGATGCGCATCACATCCACCACATCCACAGGTACTTCCATCGCATGGACGGATCTCGTCGGCGAAGGCGCCACCAAGCGCGCCATCGTCCCCACCGCCGCCAACAACCCGCTCAATACCGGCGCCGGCAATTGGCGCACCCGCGCTTTCGATGACAGCGCCTGGCCATCGGGCGCCAAGGGCACCGGCTACGAAAACAATCCCGGCGATGGAACCAATTACACCGACCTGATCGACACCACCCTCGACTTCAAAAGCGAACTGATCGGCGCCTCCCCGAGAAAAGGCGTCATCTACATGCGCTGCGTCTTCCCGGCTGTGCCCGACCGCGCCACCTTCAACAGCCTCCGCCTCACCATGCGGTTTGACGACGGATTCGTCGCCCATCTCAACGATCAGGAAGTCGCCCGCAAATACGTCGCCACCTCCTCCGTCCCCACCGTCCCCACCGCCGCCCTGCCCACCCCGACCTCTCTCGCCACCCAGGGAAATGCCGACACCAACGCCGTCATCCCCGAGGATTTCAACCTCAACAGCCACCTCTCCAAAATCAGCACCACCGAACCCAACGTCCTCGCCATCTACGTCCTCAACGACCGGCTCGACAGCTCCGACATGCTCGCCTGGCCCATACTCCAGATCGGCAAACCAGGCGGCCCCCCCCCGGTCTCCCTCAACTCCATCACTCCCGTCCTCGAACAGCCCCCGTCGTTCACCACCGACAGCTTTACCCCCATCGATTCCTCCCGGTCCGGCCCCAACGACACCAACCTCATCCCGGATGGCACCCAGGCGGTCCGCCTTCGCATCATCGGCACCATCACCGGCGCCAACACCGAAAAGGCCTACTACGTCGATGATATCAAGTTCACAGGCACCCCCACCGTTCCCGATTCCTACGACAACTTCCTCTTCCTCGAAGCCCCGGAAGCCACCGAGGAGGACCGGGCTGCCGGCGGGGACGTGGACGGGGATTCCGTCCTCAATATCCACGAGTACGCCTTCGGCACCGACCCCACCGAGCCCTCGATGCTCACCGAAGTCAACGGCGCCCTCACCCCGGTCAATCCCGAGGTCACGATCGACACCAATGGTTACGCCTTTATCCGCTTCCGCCTCGCCGGCAGCAACATCACCGGTGGCCCCGGCACCGGATACCAGATCCACGACCTCAACATCCGCCCTCAGATCTCCTTCGGCGGTTTCGACGAAAACGACTGGAAAGACGAGGTCAACGCCATCCCCTACTTCCTCCAGGACGGCCCCTTCCTGGAAAACAATGACGGCTCCGTCACCGTCGTCTGCCGCACCATCGAACGTGAAGCCCGCGACAACGCCACCCTCTACCTCCGGCTCCGGGTCGGTGTGCGCTACCCGTCCTACCTCAGCGGCATCAATACCCCCTGCTACAAACCCTGAGCCCCCTCCGCGCACAAAAATGTGTGGAATAACTTGCGCAGTTCACGATGTAATTGCATTGTAATGCCATGAATGCCTCGCTCACCCTCGCCGTACGCCGCCCCCGCGGCTTCAGTCTGGTCGAAGTGACCGTCGCCATGGGCATCGTCGCCACCGTGCTCGTCGCCCTGATCGCCCTCCTGCCCTACGGCATGGAAAGCATCCGCGAAGCCAAGAGCACCCAGGTGCAGGCCCGCATCGCCAACGAAATCATCAGCGAAATCCAGGTGGCCGACTGGGGCACAGAGCCGGGCTACAAAAAACTCGGGGATTGGGACGGGGTCATCCGCCGGTACGATTCCGAAGGCACCCTCGTCGACGACAAGGCCGACCAGAACCGCTCGAATACCATTTACAAAGTGCGCATCGAGGTGCCGGTCAACGAACGCGTCAAGCTGCGCGGCATGCCCTCGGACAGCGGCCGCTATGCCCGCCGTCTCGTCGTCAAGGTCGCCTATGCCCCCGGAGACATGTCGATCGACTTCGATGCGAGCCAGTTCCCCCTCCCCTACCGCAGCTTCAGTTCTCAAATCGTCAAATTGGGCCGTGACCGGGTCAAGTGAGCCTGAACAGGCCCGCGTTTCCGCCCGAAGATGCCGCCTTATCCCACCACCGCCACCGCCATGAAACACCGATCCTCACCCGCGCCCAGCCCGGCCGCCACCGCCGCGTTCAGCCTGGTGGAATTGATGGTATCCGTCGGCATTCTCTCGCTTCTCATGGTGCTCGTCTTCTCGATGCTCGACGAGACCCAGAAAACCTGGAGCCGCGCCAAGGGGATGGTGACCAGCTTCAAGGACGCCCGCGACGGCTTCGAAGCGATGAACCGCAACGTCTCCCAGGCCACCCTCAATACTTATATCGGCTACGACATGAGCGGCCCCAACGCGAACATCCCCAAGAAATTCGCCCGGAAGTCCGAACTGCACTTCGTCTGCGGCCCGGCGTCCCAACTCCTCGAAAACAGCGAAGGCCGCACCCGGCTCACTCACGCCATCTTCTTCCAGGCGCCCCTGGGATACCAGACATTCGAAACCAAATCCCGCTCGTCCAGCCGCAAAGACCTTTACGGCGAACTCGACAGCCTGCTCAACGGCTGGGGATATTACGTCGAGTACTCCTCCGACCGCACCGATCGCCCGGGATTCCTCAGCTCGCTCAACCCGCCGGTCGCCGAGCGCCACCGCTTCCGCCTCATGGAGTTCCGCCAGCCCGCCGAAGCGACTACCATCTACCAGTACAAGCTCGAAGACACCCGCCCCACTCAGGACGAGAAAATCTGGGAATGGTTCCGCAGCCGGAAATTCGGCATCGATCACCCGGCGAACAACGACCCCCAAGGCGGCGCCGGGGATATCCGCACCACCCGCGCCCTCGCCGACAATATCATCGCCCTGATCATCTCGCCACGGCTCGCCGAAAGCGACGTCGCCGCCAGCGAGGACAATACCTCCGCCTTCCGCTTCAGAAACCCCACGGACATCGCTCCGGATTACCTCTACGATTCCCGCCGCTTTCACTCGGAAAACGACGACCGCGCCACCTACTCCCGCCACCAGATTCCCCCGGTGCTCCGCGTCACCATGATCGCTATCGACGAAATCGACGCCGTCCGCTACGCCGGCCAGAACCCGGGCAGCACCGTCCCGAAATACGCCCCGGTCGAAAAAGACTGGTTCTCGGATGTCCGCAATTACGGCAAAGACCTCGAAAAACTCAGCGAAGGCCTGACAGCCGTCGGCATCCGCTTCCGTGTCTTCACCAGCAACATCCGCATGCGCGAAGGCAATTTCCAGCGCCTCTAGGCCCGTCCCGTCATCGATTTTTATGAACCCGCCGCGCCACCGCTCTCCCCTCCAGAATCTCCGCAGGCAGCCCGGCCCGCGGCATTCCGCCCGCGCTGCCTTCACCCTCGTCGAACTCATCATCGTCATCGCCGTCATCGCCCTCATTGCGGCCCTCGCCGTGCCCGCCCTCGAGCCGATGATGAAGGGCTCGAAACTCACCACGGCCGCCGATGGCGTCAAATTCAACCTCGCCGCCTGGCGCCAGCGCGCCATCGCCGAAAACTCCCCCATCGAAATCCGCTTCATCCAGTACGTCGATCCCACCACGCCGGGCCAGCGCGAAGCCTTCCGCGGCTATCAGGCCGGCCGCTTCCGCCAGCGCCAATCCGAATCCGGCTCCGGCGACTTCATCTTCGACCCCATCGGCAACATCCAGAGACTCCCGGATGGCATCGTCTTCTCTTCCCAAAACCAGTTGTCCACCCTCCTCACAGACGAAAAAGTCCGCCAGGGCACACACGAATTCCTCGTCGCCGGCCAGGAAAACCTCCCCTTCA